>JBGQDJ010000037.1:0-12082 GCA_041495805.1 Geobacteraceae bacterium | reverse complement strand
CTACCCACTGTTCCCTGCTTTTTCACTTTGAAGTGTGATGTAAACGTCGCCACCTTCACTCCGTTTTCATCAAAGTCTTCAGCCTCACCCCTGATATTCCTCTCATCCCGCTCCGTCACCCGGGCCTCCGCCCGCACCGTCCCGCCGCGAACCGGGGCATGGAACTTCAGCTCCATCGCCACCGTGGCGAAGTGGGTATCTTCGGGGAGCAGACTCTTTATTGCCATGGCAACAGCCGTATCGGCCAGTGCCGTCACTGCGCCGCCGTGCATCAGCCCCTTCACCTGGGCAAGCTTAACCTTGAAAGGCATGGTAAGGATCGCCCGGCCGTCCTTCGCCTCCTCGATCCTCATCCCCAGGTACTCCTCGAACGGCGCGCAGGCAATCCAGCCGGGAAGTTCGAATGGGAGCGGCACCCCCTCTGACATCGGCTCTTCATAGACTTTTTTGTACACGCATACACCTCCTGCAAAGCTTTATAGAAAACGGCAAGCTATCCATTTTTATTCAAGGGCTCTTTCCCCAACAGCTTCATCACCTGTTGCATGTCCTCCCATACCTCCCTTTTTTTTGAAGGGTCCCTCAAAAGGGCGCTCGGGTGGAAAGTGGGCATGAGGGGGATGCCGTGATAGTCGTGAAACTTCCCCCTTAGCCGGGAGATGATCTCTTTGCTCTGCAGCAGTGTCTGGGAAGCAAATTTACCCAAGGCGACAACTACTTCCGGTTTGATGGCCTTAACCTGGCGCAGCATGAAGGAGCCGCAGGCCTCCACCTCGGAGGGGAGAGGGTCACGGTTACCCGGAGGGCGGCATTTGAGGACGTTGCAGATGTAGACCTCGCTCCGTTCGAAGCCCATGGCCTGGATGATTTTCGTCAGCAATTGCCCGGCCTCGCCGACAAACGGTTCTCCCTGGAGGTCTTCGTCCCTTCCCGGCGCCTCGCCGACAAAGACGATGCGCGCATGGGGATTGCCGACCCCGAAGACCAGGTTTTTTCTCGAACCGCCAAGTTCACAGCGGCAGCATTCGCCAAGCTCCGCCCTGATCTCTTCAAGCGTTTCCACTGGAGGGCTTCCACTCGTTTCAGAATGGGCGGATTTAACCCCATCCACGGCAAACGGCAATGCATCCACGCCGCTATCCCGCAACTCTTCCAGATAACCCCGCAACGATTCGATGAGTTCACCGGTCTCGGTTTTCATGGGCAAACCCCTTTACTTTTCCATCGGAAGTGACTATCCTGATCATGTATGATTTATCTCTTGATGCTTCCGGCAGCACTGCTGCTCATTATATGCATGCCCCACGAGGCCCTTGCCTGGGGTCCGGGAATCCACCTGCAACTGGGGTCGGCGGTGCTGAACAATCTGCAGATGCTAAAACCTGCGCTGGCCGCGGTTCTCGCCGAATTCCCCAATGACTTTCTCTATGGCTGCATTGCCGCCGACATAACCGTCGGAAAGAAATTCACCCACTATCTGCTTCATTGCCATCGCTGGCGGGTCGGGCTGAAGGTTCTTGAAGCAGCCGCCACGCCATCGCACCGGGCATGCGCGTATGGCTATCTCTCTCATCTTGCGGCGGACGCTATTGCCCACAACTATTTCGTTCCCTACAAGATCATGCTCGGCTTCTCCACGCTCACCATGAAGCACGCCTACTGGGAGATGCGTTTTGAAAGCTATGTGAACAAGGAAATCTGGGAAACCGGCAGGCAGGTGTCGCAGGAAAACTACCATGCCAATGACGCAATGCTGCGAAGGGTATTGTCGGATACTATTTTTTCCTTTGGCACAAACAAGCGGATATTCAATTCAATCCTGCTGGTGAGCCGTCTGGAAAAATGGCAGCAGATGATGAAGACTTTCAGCGATTCGTCCCGTTATATCCTTGAAGATAACGACAGGGATGAGTATATGAGCCTTGCCCTGGAGGCTGTATTCGACTCCCTCAACGGGATGGAAGATTCCCGTTTCTTCCAGGCGGACCCCACCGGCGAACGTGCCCTTATGTCTGCCGAAATGGTGCGGAAGAACCTGAGGCTCCTCTACCGGAGCGGCAAGATAGACAAGGCCCAGGCAATGGAGCAGTTGGTGGAGTTGAAAGGAAACCTCCGCGAGGCGATCTGCGAGCCGGAACAGCTTGCGCAGATACTTTCCGTGGAATAATAAAACCAGCGGCTAGCGGTTAGTGACTAGCGGCTAGTTCTCATCCCTGCCACCCTGTCGAGAATGACATCAGCCAGTTCTTTCTTTCCCATGATGGGAAGTTCCTCCACCCGACCACCCCTGAAGACGAGCTTGACGATGTTGGTATCGACATCAAACCCTGCTCCTGCCTTACTGACATCATTGGCCACC
Organism: Geobacteraceae bacterium; assembly: GCA_041495805.1. Taxonomy (GTDB): domain Bacteria; phylum Desulfobacterota; class Desulfuromonadia; order Geobacterales; family Geobacteraceae; genus JBGQDJ01. The sequence continues at coordinate 9,723 of JBGQDJ010000037.1, read as the reverse complement.
AACATGTCCAGGTTTTTCTCCCTGAGCTTTTTGCGGGCGTTTTTCAGGAGATCGTCTGTCTCCGCGGCAAAACCGACCAGGAGAAACTTACCCTTGGCCTTTCCCAGTTCATCCAGGATATCCGGGTTTCTCACCAATTCCAGGGATTCGGGCTTCGGGCTTTTCTTGATCTTGAAATCGGCCCGGATAGCGGGACGGTAATCTGCTACAGCGGCCGCCTTTATTATGATGGTGCTCTGCCGGGCCCGCCCAATCACCTCTTCCCGCATCTCGCGCGCGGAAACCACCGGCACTACAGCCACGCCATGGGGTTCTGGCAACGATGACGGCCCTGTTACCAGGGTGACATCGGCGCCGCGACGCCTGGCGGCGCTGGCTATGGCATAACCCATCTTTCCGGAGGAGTGGTTGCTGATGAAACGGACCGGATCGATCTCCTCCCTGGTCGGACCGGCAGTAACCAGGACCCTTTCACCGGCAAGGTCTTTTGGAGCAAGTGCGGCCCGCGCCTCCTCGAAGATAATCTCCGGCTCCTGAAGTTTCCCCTCCCCTTCCCAGCCGCACGCCAGCAACCCTTTGACAGGCTCGACAAAAAGCGCTCCTCTCGTTTTGAGCTTCGACTCATTCTCCTGGTACGCAGGGTTCCTGTACATGTTGACATTCATGGCCGGGGCGATCAGAATCGGCGCCTTGGTGGCCATGACCGTGGTGGTGAGCATGTCATCGGCGATTCCGTTCGCCAGTTTGCCGATAATGTTTGCGGTGGCCGGCGCGATGATGACCAGGTCAGCCCGATCGGCAAGGGAAATATGGCCGATCTCCCGCTCAGATAAGAGATTGAAGATTGATGTTGAGACCGGGTTCATGGAAAGCGTCTGGAAGGTAAGGGGTGTGACGAATTCCATTGCACTGTCGGTCATGATGACATTGACATTTGCGCCCGCCTTTGTCAGCAGGCGCAAAAGCTCCACCGCCTTGTATGCTGCAATGCCGCCGGATACGCCGAGAACTATATTTTTCCCCTTCAACATGTTGCCTCCCGGATCAGATCTGAAAATCTCAAATCAGAAAAATATCCAGCAATAAATTCCAGAATTGAATTCAATTGAGATATGGCGATTGGTATCAGGAATTTAAATAAACGGATTATTCCGCTTTTCATGCCCTATGGTCGTTGACGGGCCATGACCGGGATAGACACGGGTGGTTTCAGGAAGCGTCAGCAGCCTGGTCCTGATCGACTCGATCAATAACTTATGCGACCCACCTGGGAAATCTGTCCTCCCCACCCCCTCGGCAAAGAGGGTATCCCCGGATATTACCAGACCCTCGCCGGCTATATAAAGGCAACAGCCGCCAGGGGTATGTCCCGGTGTGTGAAGCACACTCATCTGATATTTGCCGAACAAAATTATCATTCCGTCTACCAGCAGCCGGTCCGGGTCCGGTGAATTTTCCGCTGTGACTCCATACTTGACGGCTACATTCGAGGCCATGGAGAGAAATCGAACATCCTCTCCGTGGATCAAGAACTCCGCGCCGGTATGCTCCAGCACTTTACCGTTCCCCCCGACATGATCGAAATGGCCGTGGGTGTTGATGACGTGGGTGATCCGCAAACCGAGTCTGTCAACAGCCGCTATGATCTTTTCGGGGTCCCCCCCGGGATCGACCACCACCCCTTCTTTGGTTTCTTCGCAGCCAAGAATGAAGCAGTTGGCTTTCAGCGAGCCGACTGCCAGGATTTCAAAAATCATATTGACCTCGTAATTTATTTGGGAAAGGGCAAATGATCAAGGGCAAAAAGGGAACAAGCCTTTCATTAGCCTTTAACCTTTCGCCTTCAGCCTTCAGTCTCCATACCTTTGCCCGCCGTCAAAACAGGTCCAGGTTTTTCTCCTTCAGTTCCTTGAAGGGGTTATTGTGAAATTCCTTACGCCCTTTCTCCTCACTCTCCGGCAATGATCGGGCCGGCGCCGCTTTCTCCTGCGCGGGGGGCAATACAGGGATTGCTTCACTCTCGCAACATGGGAAATCCCCTTTATAGAAATACCGGTCATACAGCCTGTGGTAAGTGCTCCAGCGGGAGTGGTTCTCCGGCTCCTTTTCAACGTGGGTCCTGATGCCGTTAATCTTGGAATCGAGGTCGTCCAGATAGTTCAGTATTGTCGCCTCCAGGGTCATGGGAAGCTTGGGCGAGCCGAACTCGTACTGGCCATGATGTGAAAGGAGCATATGCTGCAAAAGCATTGCGAGCTCACGGGGAAAATCCGTCAGTCCCGCGATCTTGTCCCGCACCATCTCCACACCGATGGTTATGTGTCCCAACAATTTACCCTCATCAGTGTAATCAAAGGAACGGATATAGGCCATCTCCCGCACTTTCCCCACATCGTGCAGAAGCGCACCTGCAATCAGCAGGTCCCTGTTGAGCCCTTCGTACAAGGGGACGATCCGGTCAACAAGCTTGGCGACCGCAAGGGAGTGCTCTATGAGGCCGCCCAGATAGACATGGTGCATTCCTTTTGCGGCCGGTGCGGACCGATACACAGCAAGAAACGAGGGGTCATCGAAAAATGCTCCCAAAAGCCTCTTCAGGTTCATGTCACCCAACGAGTTGATAAGCTCCGCCAGCTCACCTTCCATTTCACTCATATCGCGCGCGGTTTCGGGAAGAAAATCGGCCAGCGACGCCTCTTCCTCGGGGACTTTCCTGAGTTCGGCGATAACAAGTTGCATTTTGCCCAGATATACCGAGGCCTTGGAGCGCACGGCAATAAAATCGTCCTTATCAAAGATCGCCGACAGCAGATCCACATTGTCCCATACCTTTGCCTCCACCTCGCCGCTCTTGTCCATCAGGCGCAGGGTCAGATAGGGCTTGCCGTTTTTGGCCATGGCCGTGATCTTTTCCTTGACAAGAAAAACCGAATCCACCTGGGCGCGGTCCTTTATCTCTTTAACAAATATTTTCCCCAAATTTCACTCCTTTTTTTGGAAATATCAAGGGCCCGTGCCGCAGAAGCATGGAAAACATTAACCCAGACAGCCGGCAACGGCGTCAGCGGCCCGAATTCCATCCAGGGCGGAGCTCATGATCCCGCCTGCATAACCGGCCCCCTCACCGACCGGATAGAGGCCTTGCAGCGTGGAAGACTGGAGGTCCTCCCCTCTGACAATACGAACCGGCGCAGAGGTCCTGGTCTCGACACCTGTCAGGGTCGCCTCGGCTGTAATAAAGCCGCGCATTTTCCGTTCAAAACTGCGAATCCCTTCTTTCAGGGTCTCCGTCACAAAGCCGGGAAGTAGAAGTGAGAGATCCGCTTCAACCACGCCCGGCCGGTAGGTGGATGCAACCCGATGGCTTCCCCTTTCCCCCATAAATGACATGAGGTTCTGGGCAGGCGCCCGGTAATCGCCCCCACCGGCCACGAAAGCCGCTCTTTCCAGGCTCCGCTGGAACTCGACTCCGGCCAGAGGCGAATCGCCGGGGAAGTCGTCTTTCCCCACGGTAACCACCAGGGCGCTGTTGGCGCAGGGGGAATCACGCAGATAGTCACTCATTCCGTTGGTCACCACTCCCCCTTCTTCCGAAGCCGCGGCCACGACAACGCCTCCCGGACACATGCAGAAGGAATATGCTGAGCGCCCTGTCCGGCTGTTGTTCCAGGCAATCGCATAATCAGCGGGTGGAAGCTGCGGGTGATTGGGAAATCCGAACTGAATCCGGTTGATCAACTCCTGGGGATGCTCAACCCGGACGCCAACCGCGAAAGGCTTCCGTTCCACCCTGACGCCGCGACGCTCCAGCATGGCATAGGTGTCGCGGGCGCTGTTCCCCGGAGCAAGCAGCAAGATGTCGCACAACTGCTCAGTCCGGTCATTTATTACAACAGAGTGGATACGTTCGCCTCTGGATACGATGTCGGTAAGTTTCTCCCGGAACCGTATGTCCACTCCGTTAGACAGAAGATGCCGGCGGATATTGATGATTACGCTGCGCAGCCTATCGGTCCCGACATGGGGTTTGGCAAGATTGAGGATTTCCCCGGGAGCCCCGAAAGCGACAAGTTTTCCCAGGACATAAGCGCTGTTTTCGTCCCGTATCCGTGTTGTCAGCTTTCCATCGGAAAAGGTCCCTGCCCCACCCTCGCCGAACTGGACGTTGCTTTCCGGATTGAGCAAACCTTCGCGCCAGAATGAGGCTATCTCCTTTACCCTTTCCTCGACCCTCCCGCCCCTTTCCAGCACAATGGGGGCAAGACCGTATTCCACAAGTCGAAGCGCCGCGAATATACCGGCCGGCCCCGTGCCGACGATTATTATCCGTTTTCCTACGGCAATTTTGCGAAACTGCTGCGTTTCCCCGGCAGGGACAATTTCAAGATCCCGGTCCAGATGGTGTTGCCGCCAGAAACCCGTTTCATCGGACAGGGTGAATTCTATTGTATATATAAATTTAATGTGCGGTTTCTTACGGGCATCGATCCCCTTGCGCCTCACAAAAATACTTGTCAGTTCATCCGGCGCGAGGGAATATCTTTCCATTATCCTTGCCGCCAGCAGATCTTCACCTTCTCCCGGATTTAGCACAATGTTTCTTAACAGGAATGGCATGGAGCGTCGTTAACCGTCAATCCGCGGATGGTCATTGAGAGGATTGTCATTATATTAACCTTGCGAATGGCATAATGGAGTGGGTGTCATAATACCGAAATGCGCTTTAAAAGAAAAGGGTAAACCTCTATGGGGAAGTTATAGGAATACAGATACGGAAGGTTGTCCCGTTCTCGTCGCTCTTTTCGACCTCAATCTTGCCGAAGTAGTTTTTAACTATACGCAGGACAACGGAGAGTCCCATCCCTATGCCACAACTCTTGGTGGTGAAAAAAGGATCGAATATATTGGTGATGTTTTCACTGGGGATACCTTTGCCGGAGTCGGAAACCCTGATCGTCATTCTGCTTTCATCATGGTCAAGATGCACCTTCAGCGTCCCGTGGGACGGCATTTCATGGATGGCGTTGATAAACAGGTTTGTAAAAACCTGTTCAATCTCAAGAGGATCTGCCTGAATGGGAGGAGGAACCCTCTGGAAATCTCGAACCACCTTTATGTTTTGATGTGTTATCTGCGGCATGAAGATATCCAGTGTGGAATCGATTATCCGATCGATCCGCACCTCTCTTATTTCAAACCTGGGTCTTTTTGCGGAATCCAGCAATTTCCGGAGAATACCGTCGATCCGGTCGATCTCCTTGAGGCATTTATCCAGATACTCGATTTTTTCAGGCTCAGCAACACCGCCCTTCATTAACTGGATAAAGAGGGCGATGGAATTCAACGGGTTCCTGATTTCATGGGCCATGCCCGCGGAAAGATAGCCGAGAGTTGCCAGCTTTTCAGACTGCACTATCTCCGCATGCGCTTTTTGCAGCGCTTCGGTCTTTTCCTCTACTCTCGACTCAAGCTCTCTGTTCCAGGCGGCAATCTCGGCCAAAAGCATCTCCCTTTCCCGAAGAAGCTCTCGATTATTGATCTCCACACCTCTGATCTTCAGGACGTTCTCAATCCTCTCGACCAGGTCCTGGTTGTTGAAGGGTTTCAGAATATAATCGGAGGCCCCTGCTTTCATCAGATCTACAGCAATTTCTTCGCTCCCTTTCCCTGTAAACATTATGACATACGTGTCCGGATACCGCTGCTTTATCTCTTTCAAGGCGGTAAGACCATCCATGCCAGGCATCATATAGTCCAGCATAACAAGTTCAGGGCGGAGTTTTTCGACTAATTTGAGGCCGGAACCGGCATCAGCAGCAGAGAAGACATTGTATCCGCGGTTTTTGAGAATGATGGTGGTAAGATCGAGGATGATCTGTTCATCGTCGATGATGAGCACGGTGGCCTTATGCCCGGGGTCATTTGACATCTTCATCCCTGTACAAGGTGCTATAAATGACGGGCGCCAAAAATAGCGCCGGTTGGGATAAATTCCATTATACGTTCGGCTTTGCCTGGCTCATTCTGTAAGGGAATAAAGAAGTGGAAATCAAAACCACCCCTTGATTTTTGAATGGTTCAAGAAGTGGAAGTCCCTTGTTCAGGCGAGACGGACGGTCAACACCGGGCATTTGGCGTTTCGCACCACCCTTTCGGCGTTGCTTCCGAAGAGCAGATGGTCGATACCCTTGCGCCCCTGGGTACCCATTACGATCAGAGAAACGTTTTCCTCTACGGCCTTTCTGAGAATCTCCTGATACGGTATTCCCGCGACAACAACAGTTTCGTAATTGCCGTAATCGGTGATCATTTTGGCGCAGAATTTTTCCATCATCCTTTCAGCGCCCTCTTTGATCTCTTTCTCCAGATTCTCGAAGGAAATATGCGGGACATAGAATCCGCTCAGATCAACGGGTTCCTGAATAACGTGGATTATGAAAAGGCGGCCGTTGAAATTTCTGGCCATGGAAAGGGCATAATCAAACGCGTGTTCCGAGTATTCCGAGAAATCAAGCGCGAACAAGATCTTGTCGAATTTTTCCATGACGACTCCTTTTGCCTAACTGACTGCAACTACATTTCAATGGCTCGTTTCCTTGAATATCTTCTTCAGGATCGATTTCAGTTCATCTATTTTGACCGGCTTGTTGATATATTCGAAGGCGCCCAGGTTCATCGCTTCGATATAGGATTCCACCCCGCCATAGGCTGTAATCATGATGACATTGCTTTTGGGGAAGCTTTTGTTGAGCTCCTTGAGAAAGGTTATCCCGTTCATCTCAGGCATGTTTATATCACTGATGATGAGGTTCACATCCTGTTGACGCAGATAACTCAATGCCTCGAATCCATTCGACACACAATCGACGAGAAACCCTTCATTGGATAGAAGTCTTGAAAGACCTATACGAGCGTTTTCCTCATCATCAACAAGCAGAATTCTTTTCTGTGACTGTTTCCCCACGTCCGGCCCCGATCTCCGTTAATACTGCTCTTCAATGTAACATAGAGCAGCTGTTTGTCAAGGCGCCATCCGGCGCAATTAACTTACTGCCGACCAAGTTTCCCGGACGCGAACTTCTGCCTGAGTTTTATGGCTGTGAGAAGGAGATTGGCGATGATCGAGACAAAATAGATTTCATCGTCCGGAAAAGTCTTCATGGACGTGGAATTGAGATTGATAACGCCATACACGTCTTTCCTGTCGGTTATGGGGAAAGAAAGCATGGAGTTGTATTTTTCCTCGTGCAGATCGGGGAAATGCTTGTAGCGAGGGTCTTGAGACGCCCGACTAAGAGAAATATGCTGTTTATCACGGGCCACTGTTCCGGTAATCCCTTCACCGATCTTTATTCTGATCTTGCCGACGGAAGAGCGGTCGAAACCGTGCGTGGCGGCTAGTACCAGTTCTTCTCCCTCCATCAGATAAATCGAACAGACGCTGACATGCAACTGGCCGGCCATTTTTTCGGCCATCTGCTGAAGGACCTGAGGCATTTCAAAATCCGATGAAACCAGCATGCTTATCTCTTCCAGCGAGATAATCTCCAGGTGCTCACGGTTCGCCTTCTGCATGGTAAGGACCATCTTCCCCTTTTCGCTCTCCAGAAAAGGGGTAAAGCTTGCTTTATGGTAAAACGGATTGACCGTTCTGGACTTCTCCATTAATGTTCGAAAATCGGAAAAACCGCAACCGCAGGTCATTTTCACCCGATTGCTGTCAATCCGCTCGCTCTTCATCACTCTTCCACATTTGCGACAGCGTGTAACCAATTGCATACGAATCTCCTCACCGGGGTTATGACTGGGGACGTTATGCCCCTTTGCCCTTAAGCACCACATGGGCGGTCTGCCCCTGTTCGCCGAACGGTTTGAGGGGCCTGCCGTTCAATTCGGCCTCGACTCCGCCCGCGTTCCCCAGATCCAATGCGAAAATCTTTTCCCCTTTCCATTCGATCAGATCACCCGCTTTCAGATCGTACTGCTGTGAAACAGTTTCATCTATGGTAATGTTGAGCCAGCAATCCCGGTTTACCTTCAACCTGAGAATTATCCCCGTTTGCTGTACTCCATCGCCGGAAGAGAGTTCCTCATTTTCCCGGGAATCGGACAAAGAGCCTGATGTAACGCCTCGTTGCGCGGCAGAAGAGCGAACAGGCAGCACCGGTACAGGGAGAGCCGCCACCATAGGCTTATCAGCGGCGGCAGTCGGCACCTCTTTCGGTTTTTCATCTTTGTCGGCGATAAAATAGGAAACGACAGCGATCAAGCAGAGCAGGCAGAGCGGTATCAGCCAACCGACGGTGCGCGGGGTTGTTGCTTTATGCTCCGGCAGCGGTCCGGCATCGCTGATATCGTGTGATGGATGTGTCTGGGGTGTGGACAGGGATTTGTCGTACAATGCAACTATTTCATCGCCGGACAAACCCAGGAAACCGGCGTATACCCTTAAAAAACCCTTGACGTATGCGGAACTGGGGAGCTTGTCGAACATCTCCCCTTCAATGGCGATCAGATAGTTTTTGCCAATGCGCGTGACCCTGGCTGCTTCCTCAAGCTGAATGCCCAGAGACTCACGAGTCTCACGCAATTGTGAACCGACCGTTTGCACGTGTCTCACTTCCAACCGTTTTGAGTTAAACCACCCTCACTTCAGTACATCAAGATATTCCTTGGAAAGCTGTCCGACTTCAGAATCCGGCGCCAGACGCATGACTTCCTTGAAAGCCGTCTGTGCCGCGCGGTTATTATTTGTTTTAATATACACCAGGCCGAGATTGTAATAAGCGGTGACATACTCTGCGTTTATCTCAAGTGCCTTTTTATATTCATCAATGGCGAGATCATATTTATCCAGTGCAAAATAGATCTTTCCCAGATTCAATCTCCCTCGCGGGTCCCTCGGGAATTCAGCCACTACAGCGCGCATCAGCGAGAGCGCTTTCGGATAATCCCCCTTTCCGAAATAGGCAAGCCCCAGGTTGATACCGGCAACCGACTGGTTCTGATAAAAAATGTCTTCTGTTACCAGCTTGAATTGACGGATGGCGTCGTCCCATCGCTGCATTTCCAGGTAATTGACCCCCAGGTTGTTCCTGACATCGGAATAGGCCGGCTTCAGGTTCAGTGCCCGGAGGTATTTCTGTTCGGCAATGTCGAATTTCTTCTTGTTATAGTAAGCCATTCCCAGATAATTGTAGAGTTCCGGGTTTTCCGAGTCATACTTTTCCGCTTCAGTCAGCTCGGTCAGCGCGGCCTCCATATTGTTTTCATTGAAGTGCGAAACTCCCATCTGATAGTGATATGAACCCTCTTTTCTGGCGGATTCGTTGAACGCGCAGGCTGAACTGCAGAGGAAACCCGCCAGGAGCGGAATCAGCAGGAAGTGCCGCATATTGACCCCCTTCATCTGAGAACCACAAATTTAAACCGCCAGTCATAACAGATCGTCATACGTCATTCACCAGTTGAAAAGCAGCCAAGATAAAGGCATTAACGACAATTCAGATTAAAAGCTAGCAGATTTACTCGGCTTTGTCAACGCCGGCCCATTTCCACTGCCTTATGAAAGAGGGCCTGTCGGAAGGCGCTCATCTGGTGGACATTTTCGTAAATCCGCGAGTAGATTTTCTCAAAGAGACGGGGGACGCTGACCATCACGGTGGGTTTGACCTCGACCATGTTCTCCATCACCTTCTGGACATTTTCAGCAAAGGCGATGTG
>JBGQDJ010000036.1:0-12244 GCA_041495805.1 Geobacteraceae bacterium | reverse complement strand
CGGGTATTTATCAAGCACCAAGGGATGGCTCTCGTGCAGCGCCCCTGCCATGAACCGGGCGGCTGCTTCAATGTCCTCCCCATAGTTCAGCTGCTGCGGTACGTGCCCGGCAGGGTCGTCCGCAGTCTTCAGTACGCTTTGCAGGAGCTTGTCCAGACCGCTCTTTCGGGTGGCCGAGGTAGGGATAACAGTGATGCCGAGCATCTTTTCGATACCCAGTACGTCGATCCGGTACCCCTTCGCCTCTGCCTCGTCATAGATGTTCAGAGCCATGACAACGGGAATGCCAAGCTCCATGAGCTGCACGGTGAGGTAAAGATTTCGCTCCAGGTTGGTGGCGTCCACAACGTTGATGATCAGGTCAGGGTACTCGTGTACCAAATAATCCCGAGCGATAATCTCTTCCTGTGTGTAGGGCGAGAGAGAATAGGTGCCGGGGAGGTCCACTAACTTTATCCTCCTCCCTCCGTAGTCGAAGGAGGCCTCCTTCTTCTCCACCGTCACACCGGGCCAGTTCCCCACATGAAGCTTTGACCCTGCTATTGCGTTGATCAGGGTGGATTTCCCTGCGTTAGGGTTGCCGGCAACCGCAACAGTTATTGTCCGCTTCTCTACGGGGCGGAGCACCCCGTTTTGCGATTCCCCGACTTCTTCCTGCTGTTTGTTACCCGCTAGCGCATTCATTCACTTACCTCCACCGCGATACCCTCAGCCTCTTTTTTGCGCAGGGAAAGATTATAACTCTTGATGAAGATTTCGATCGGGTCGCCCATTGGAGCCACCTTGATCACTTTCACCTCTTCTCCCACCAATACTCCCATGTCCATCAGACGCCTCTTGAGGGGACCGATCGCCCCGATGCCGGTTATCCTCCCTTTCTCCCCCGGTTTAAGTTTTGCCAGATTCATCGACTAACCTCCTTGATCATTATTTTCATTGCTATTCCTCTGGCAACGGCAATTCGTGATTCGCCCACCCTCAAAAGGAGAGGCCCGCCGCCGCCGTTATTAAGCATCTCCACCATCTTCCCGACCCTCAAACCCATCTCCTCGATTCGTCCCTCTTCCCCGGCGCAGCCGCCACAGCAGGAAGGCTTGCGGGAGCTAAGAGCCGTTATCTCCCCGAGTTCGCCGGGGCCCAACAATCCGAGTGGCATCATGGTCTCATCCTCCGTTGTACACGCTATTGTTTTCGCCAGTTCAACAATTATTTTCACAACGATGTCTTTTGATGGTGAGCAGGCAGTTCAGGCATTCCCTGAGGGTGCAAACTCCGCAGGAGTGGTGCATGAAGACCGGAATGCTGTTTGCCTTTGCCGCCTTCACCGCTTCCGCCTTCATCCGGTGCGACACCTTGTTGGTAAAGATAACCATCGCATCCACATTCCTTAACTTCGAACCAATGTTCACCTCCGAGCTGTTGAAGACCCGCAGGTCAACGCCTGTCCATTCCCCCTCCTCGATGTAATGTCTTTCCAGCCGTTCCATTCCGCCGATCAGGGCTATGCACATATCCGCTCCTTCTAATTATAATGATATTCAATTTCAAATGCATAACGTAAAAAAACGCGGTCGAGACTCTTTGTATCCGAGTTTACGCCAATCATGAGGCAGCTTAGAGGATCGGCGCAGCGACTCAACTGGTGAGCCATGAGGCAGTGCTGCTGTTTTCGGGTCATGGGTTTGAAACGCGTCACGGATGACATCACGTTGACAACTCAAGGCACAATCCATAATAGATATAAACCCCTCCGGAGGACCTTCATTCAAAGCGGCGTCATTACGCTTCCAAGCATGAAATTGAAATTGACTATCATTACTAGTACACAACGCAGTTTTTGTCAACAAATATTTTCAGAGAATATAAAATTCTTTCGCTGAACATTCGCGCTATTCGGAAGGAATAGTGGGAAAGAGCCTTTTATTCGATGCGCATCATTTTTAAAGGGTGACATTTCATTCTCACTATTCTTGGCCACCATACCATTTCAATGCTTCATTGAGAGTCAGAGGCAACCGCTCCGGCTTGCGGTTTTCAAGCAGGGCCTTTTTATAGAAATATCTGGTGATACTCGGAGGCTCCAAGCGAGCCTCCTCAAGCAGAGGCACATTGGTGAGCAGTTCGCGCACAGGGCCATCTGCGATAAGCCGTCCGCCTTGCATGACCATCATGCGGGTTGCCACCTCTGGAACGAGACTCATCTGATGGGTGGTCATGAGAATGGTGTAGCCATGATCGCTGGCAAGATGGTGAATGAGGGTGACAAGTCTGTCTGTGTAAGCCGGGTCAAGTCCGTCAAAGGGTTCATCCAGAATCATCACTGGGGCATGCATGGCCACGACACCCGCCAAAGCCACCCGCTTCATTTCGCCGCCCGAAAGATGATGGATTGGACGTTGTTCGAGGTGTTGTACCTCAGTGATGTTCAAAGCTGAAACGACTCGATTGCTGACTTCGTCCTCGGAAAGCCCAAGGTTACGTGGGCCGTAAGCTACGTCCTCCGCTACTGAATTACAAAAGAGCTGATCTTGCGGGTCTTGGAAGAGTAAACCGACCGTACGAAAAACCTCGCGGGATGTTTTGGCATCCAACTCGATCCCCGCAACTCGCACTCTTCCTGTTACAGGCTTGAGCAAACCAGCAAGCAGTTTCATCAGGGTGGTCTTGCCACTGCCATTGTGGCCACATAGCGCGATAGTTTCACCGGGCATTACCCTAAAGCTCACCCCGGCAATTGCATTGGCGTCATCGGAATAGCGGAAGTGCAAGTTTTCAGCCTCTAACACTGCCTGGTCTTGTGGCACAGACGAGAGACTGGACTTTTCTGCTGCAACAACGGATAGGGGGCAATAATCCGGGTATGAGGCAGCCTGAAAACTGGACGAAACGTTTCCTGAAAATTTCATATTCCACCTCGGGCCTGCATGGCATGCTGTATACGCTGTGCCCGATCATAGGCACGTAAGAATACCTGCGCCGTAATAATTCCGGTAGTGCCCCATTCTCTACGCCGCCCCACCAGGCCGCCACGGGCGCGAGCCGCAATCCGCATGGAGCTGAACTCTTCCCATAACAGGAAGATATACCGGTACATGAATCCCAGGGTGTCCACCACCAGGGCCGGTATCCGAAGCCTGCGCAAGGCCGCTAGGATTTCGGTGAACGGCGTCGTCAGAAAGAGCAGTCCGCTCCAGGCCGTATCGGCCAGCACTCTCAGGGCGGCCTGCCCCCCCTGCATGAGCCCTTCATGGTAGATGCTCAGATGCCCCAGGGTGAGTAATGGCGTCTCGCCCAAGCCCAGCGCAAGCCCACCACCACCGGCAGACTGGCCCATAGGGGGGCCAGGACAAACCAAATCGCCTGGCGAAAGGGGACACGCGCAGCAGCCATGCCCCCCCATGCCGCCAAAAGCAATCCAAGGCTCAGTCGATAGTCTGGGTGCGACACGTTGCACACCACCGCCGCAACGACCAACCCCAGTTTCAGACGTGCATCCATGCGGCTGAAGCTGTTGCGACGGCGCCCCAGATGGCTCTTCTCGGTCTTGAGAAGGCCCTCGACGGAAAGACACCCGGACATGACGTCAGGCCACCGGGTGGGACGGGGTTTCGGTTGTATCTTTTTGCCGAACAAAGAGCAGGTGCCACCAACGGCCGATGATAAATCCGGCCAGACCGCCTCCTGCCAGCAGGATGGTGTTCCACACATCCCCCTTGTCTTCCAGGTTGATGTAGGGGGCGTGGGGCTTGGCCCCGGCCGATTCCGCCATGGCTTCGTTCACCTTTTCGTCCATCCCTGTGTACGCGCCCGGTTTGGCTGCCTTGGACTTGCCTCCTGCTTCCACCGTAACAGTAACAGGTTCGGCCGCCTGCGCTTCAGACGTCAGGCACATGAAACCGACAGCTATACCCAGCACGAGCAGCAGGGCCACCGTTGCTTTGGATACAACACCCAACGCCTCCAGCACCTCAGGCCGCTGGCGGCTGATTGAGCGGACGGCAATGCCGGTAACAACCATCTCTCCCAGGGCAATGGGTCCCTGTACCGGCAGGTAGGCCGCCATGATCACGGCCAGGTAGCCGCTAAAGCTGTATTGGGGCTGGGGTGCGACAAAGGCCAGGTGCCCTCCCAGGATGCTCCCGGATATCAGATAGGTCACAACATCCCCCATCAGCCCCCCCAGCGAGGCGGCGGCCAGCAACGGCAAGCCAAGCCTGCGGCCCAGCTTGAAAAAGAGCCAGCCACCAACTGACCCGCCTACTCCCAGAGAGAGGATATTGGCCCCCAGGGTGGCAAAACCGCCGTGGGCAAAGAGCAGGGCCTGTAGAAATAAGGCAAACCCCGACAGGGTCGCCCCTATCCCCGGGCCAAGCAGGATGCCGGCCAGCGGAGTGCCGCAGGGATGGGAGCAGGTGCCCATGTAGGCCGGGATGGGGATGAGCGAGACCAAGAAGATGAAGGCCCCAGCCATACCCAGAAGCGGCTTGCGTTCAGGCTGTTCTTTTATAAATCGTTTCATGTCCCTGACACCCCAGGCCATGACTGCTGCACCTGCGACTGTAGTTGCCCAGAATGATGGACCGGTGAGAATACCTTCTGAGATATGCATGACGTGACTCCTTTTTCATTGAAAAATTCAGCTGGGCAGTATCCTCAACATCCTCGTGCCATAACCAGTAGGCGGACACCTCCCGACTGGGCATCCCTGCATAACGAACTACTCTCCCACAAGAACCTAACGCTGATGCTTCTATGGCAGGAGTATAAGGAACGGGAGCCATCCGGTTACCAGTACAGTCAGTTCTGTGACCTGTTCCGGTTCTAGCGTGGCAAGCTCGACCTATCCATGCGTCAGGAACATCGTGCTGGCGAGAAGATGTTCGTGGACTATTGTGGTCAAACTATTCCGATTGTTGACTCGACCACCGGAGAGATACGTGACGCTCAGGTATTTGTTGCGGTCATGGGAGCCAGCAACTACACCTATGCCGAAACCACATGGAGCCAGTCCCTTGCTGATTGGACTGGTTCACATGTCAGAACGTTCTCCTACTTTGGTGCTGTTCCTCATTGCATCGTTCCAGATAATCTGCTGCCTGGTGTCACCAAGACCTGCCGATATGAGCCGGGCATCAATGCAACTTATCAGGAAATGGCGACTCATTACGGCACCGCTGTTATTCCCGCCCGTGTCCGCAAACCACGAGACAAGCCCAAGGTTGAAGCCGGTGTCCAGTTTGTGCAACGGTTCATCCTTGCCGGATTACGACATCACACTTTTTTCAGTCTGGCAGAAGCGAATGCTGCCATCAAAGGACGGCTGGAGCTTCTGAACAACCGTCCCTTCAGGAAACTCCCCGGCACCCGCAAGAGCCGGTTCGAGGAACTCGACCATCCGGCAATGCTGCCACTGCCGGAACTCCCTTACCAGTATGCCCAATGGAAGATTGCCAGAGTGCACATTGATTACCATGTCGATGTGGAAGGGCATTTCTACAGTGTGCCGTACAGACTGGTACGGGAACAGGTCGATGTTCGCTACACATCAGCAACGGTGGAATGTTTCCATAAAGGCAACCGTATTGCCTCTCATCCCCGCTCGTTTGTAAAAGGGAAACACACGACTGACCCTGAGCATATGCCGACATCCCACCGGGAGTATGCCGAGTGGACACCGGAGCGTCTCGTCACCTGGGCATCCCAAAGCGGCAAGGCAACGGCAGCGGTTGTCGAATCCATTCTCTCCAGAAAAGCCTATGCGGAACATGGCTTCCGCTCCTGCATGGGTATCATCTCTCTTGGTAAACGGTTCGGCAAAGAACGGTTGGAAGCTGCCTGTGAACGTGCCCTGTTCATCAAAGGGATTAGTTACGCCAGCATCAAGTTGATTCTGAACAACAATCTTGACCAGAAACCGTTACCCAAACAACAGGAACTGCTGACCGTTACCCACGATAACATTCGTGGTACGGATTATTACGGATGAACAAAGGAACCCCATGCTGACACAACCGACCATCGAGAAACTCAAAGTAATGAAGCTCACAGCCATGGCTCAGGCATTTACTGAGCAGATGCAACGACCCGACATGGCATCCCTCACTTTCGAGGAACGTTTTGGTCTGCTCGTAGACCACCAGATGACCGAACTGGAGAACCGGCGGATGCAGAATCGACTGAGAACCGCCAAGCTACGCCTGTCGGCATCAATCGAAGACTTGGACTTCAGGGAGGCACGAGGGATGAACCGGTCGCAGGTCATGTCCCTTGCCCAGAATCAGTGGGTGCGTAGTCATCAGAACATCCTCATAACCGGAGCGACCGGAGCAGGTAAGAGTTATCTTGCCTGTGCACTGGCACAGAAGGCGTGCCGGGATGGTCACACAACTCTTTACCAGAGACTACCCAGATTGCTTCAGGACATCTCCATTGCCCGTCACGATGGTCGCTATCAGAAGCTCATGGCACAAGTTACCAAGTGCGAGGTGCTGGTGCTTGATGACCTGCTCATTTCGCCACTGTCACAGGATGACCAGAAAGAACTCCTGGAAATAGTCGAAGAACGCTACGACCGGAAAGCTACCATCGTCACCAGTCAGTTACCCATCAAGGCATGGCACGATGCCATGCAAGACCCGACGCTGGCTGACGCTATCTTGGACAGACTGGTGCACAATGCCTACAAGGTCGAACTGAAAGGTGAATCCATGAGGGAAAAGCGGGCTTCAAATGGATTCTAAATGCTCCACGAATATGCGTTGACATTCATATGCGTGCAAACTAATATACCTACATGAAACTCGCTCACGATGACCAAGAAAAGATTATTCCAGCCCTAAAGGTACTTGGAGAACCCAACCGGCTGCGAATATTATGCAGCTTGGGGCTTGAATGCCGCCCGGTAACAGACATTATCAAAGCGACTGGTCTTGGGCAAACAAATGTGTCCTTCCATTTGCGGGTGCTGCGTGAGGCAGGATTTGTTCGCTCCGAGCGTCGCGGCTCTTTCATTTACTATTGCCTTATCGACTCCGACCTGTTGCGTATCCTGCACGACCTGAAGCATTGGCTGGACATTGAGTGAAAAGCTGAGGTTGAAAAAACAAATGTTCGGGAGGTTATTATGTCAAAAAAACCGATGGACAAATACGATGATTTTTTTTCTTTGGCATACCAGCCAGGAGCGATGGATGCAAAGACCAAACATCTGGTCGCCCTTGGCGCTTCACTTGGAGCAGGGTGTCAGCCTTGAACCGCCTATTGCCTTGCGGTCGCAAGGAAGCATGGGGCAACCACGAATGAAATCGATGAAGTGATAACGCTTGCCATGACCATAGGTGCTCACAAAGTCCGGCTCATGGCAGAGCAATGCATCTCGGACAACGCCGAGCCGGAAGAACAGCAACCGTCCGAAGGCAGCAAACCCTTCACCTGAAAGACGTAACTGCGTCCGGTTCGGACTCAAAAAGGAGATACCTATGCCACACGAATATTTTTGGGGAGGCGGAATGTGGATATTCCCGACCATAGCCATGATTTTCGGCTTAACGGTTATGCTCATATTCATTTTTATGTTCTTTGGTAGGGGCTTTAGACCACCCTGGCAAGGTCATGGAGGTCATTCTGGAGAAGACCGGGGGACGGAGACGCCACTGGATATATTGAAAAAGAGATACGCCAAGGGGGAAATAACCAAAGAGGAATTTGAGCAAATGAAGAAGGACATCCAGAGCTGAGGAGAATAGTTACTATGGACGTGGAAACCGATAAAAAACTACTAGACGGTCAAAATCCTCACTGGGAGAAAACATATATCAGCACTCCCGAAATGTTTGGTGATGAACCGAGCGAACCTGCGAAGAAAGCGGCTGAATTCTTTCATAAAGAAGGAGCGGCAAAGGTCTTGGAACTGGGAGCCGGACAAGGGCGGGATACCCTCTTCTTTGCAGGTAACGGCTTTCAAGTCTACGCTCTCGATTATTCAGAACCTGGAGTGATAACTATTCAGGAGAAGGCACAAGAAAGAGGGTTTTCTCAATCGGTTTCCGCTTTGCGTCACGATGTACGTCAGCGTCTCCCTTTCGAGGATGAATCACTCGATGCCTGCTATGCTCACATGCTTTTCTGCATGGCTCTCACCACTGCTGAATTGGAGTTTCTCTCCAACGAGGTCAGGCGAGTGCTGAAACCGGGAGGCATTTGCATTTATACGGTTAGACATACCTCCGACCCTCACTATGGCACCGGTATTCATAGAGGTGAAGATATGTACGAGGTCGGCGGCTTCATCGTCCACTTTTTCAGCAGAGAAAAGGTGGAACATCTTGCGAAGGGGTATGAGGTTGTTGAAATTGCTGAATTTGAGGAAGGGCAACTTCCCAGAAAACTCTTTTGTGTAACTATGAAAAAGAAATGAAAAACGAGAAACGTTTGTTGCTGTTGCCAATAACATAACCCTTACCTTGCGACTATATACATTGGTCGCTTTCGCCGGAACGCTGGTCGGATTCACAGCGGAACACCGGTCGCTTTCATGTCAGTTTCTTTGGTCGGTTTTATCGGAATAGTCAGAACTATCCTTGATGAAATTTTGGAGGTCCGACCCGATCTTATCGTCATCAATTAGCATATACCTTGCGTGATCCGAACGGCAGGGTTTACAACTGGACTTCGCACATTGACGAATGAAGGAAAATGATGCTGATTTGGTCCGATTACCTAGCTGGGCTGAAATCCGGCAAAAATGATTCCTTAGAACTCAGCATTATTGCATTTCGTCTTCGGACCGGGCTCCCTAACGGCGACTTGCTTCACTTTAAATAACAGGCACGAAGAATCAGACATATTTCATAAAGCTATTCCGAGCAGCAACATTTTCGGTTCTCCCCGTTCGGGTGACACTTTTTATAAAATATATACTGAATCGCAATTGTCAATATTAACAGGCTTACCATGGAACCTATCAAGAAGCTTGTCATTATTCTCACCTCCCTCACTATTTATTCAATCCTGCATTGATCCTAAGTTAACTAACAGTTGGGGCAGCTAAGTCTTTCTCGAATTCCCGAGTTCTCGACACTCGACACTCTCTTTTCCGCAGCTACGCGAAACCATTTTGCCGCTTTCTCATGGTCCTGTTTGATTCCATCACCTTTTTCACGCATCATAGCCAATGAATACGCTGCGCTGGCATTGCCGTGTTTAGCAGCTTTTCGAAACCAAGTTGCGGCTACCTGATGATCATGCGTAACACCGTTTCCCATTTTATACAAATAACCCAGACGGTACGCGGCCTTGGCGTCTCCCGAATTCGCTGCATAGTGATACCATTTCGCGGCCTGTTTTTTGTCCTTATCGACCCCTATCCCATCTTCATACATGGTGCCGAGGAGATAAGATGCCCCTGAATTTCCCTCTTCGGCCGCTTTTTTAAACCAGAACGCCGCCTTCGTCAAGTCCCGTCTTACCCCGGATCCGTTATAATAGAACATTCCGGCTACATATTGCCCATCGGGACCAGCTTGGACATATTCGTGAATAGCCCCCTGATAATCACCTCTTTCATATGCCTGTGTGCCGGAAATCAAATGCGGGTTTCCGGCCTGCGCGGTTGGATACAAACATAATGTGGAAAATAGCAGTAATGGAATGATTATTTTGTGCCTCATGATGTTCCCTCCTTTCAAGGTCATTAACTCTGACCTTGTTTATTTCTATGTAAGCTATAGCATGCATCTTCATAAATTGCAAGTGATATTCATTATCATTATGTAACGCAGTCAAATCACTATTATTTTCGCCATAGACACCGGATAGAATCAAATTCTTTGACCCGAAATGACTATGACTACGAGATGGAGCGAGGATGTTTCAAGCTGTTACAGCAAGACAGCTAAAGCGCAAATAACCTTTTGATGGTAAAATTAATCGGAAGGGATTTTCCGGTCACTTCTCCCATTTAACGTCAGGCCAGTTGTCGTACCCCAGTTGGAAGGCAACGAAATTGAATCAAAAGGAGGAAACAATGGAACTGAAGACACAGTATGCGTTTGGCAAAATCGTGGAGATGCCATATGCCGAAGCGGAAAAGAGAGTGCGGGAAGAGTTGTTAAAGGAAGGATTCGGGGTGTTGACGGAAATTGATGTCAAAAAGAAATTTGCGGAAAAGCTCCAGAAGGAGTTCCGCGACTACATTATTCTCGGCGCCTGCAATCCCCACCTGGCCTATGAAGCGTTGGGACTGGAAATAAACCTCGGGACGCTCCTACCCTGTAATGTAGTTGTCTACACACGGGACGACGGCAAGACGGCGGTCATGGCCATGGACCCGGTTGTGGCCCTCGGCATGGTCGGCAACCCGCAGATGACCACGTTGGCGAAAACGGTCGCGGAAAAGATGCGAAGGGTGCTGGCGGCGTTATAACTTGCACCTCCTATCGCCCCCTCCCGAATCAGGAGGTTGAGCCCTCATGAATATACTGTAAGGGCCAGATTCTCGTTGGCGCGTCAATCGGCATTTGATTGATCTCAAATTAAACCGGTCTGCTCCTGATAGACACGGGTAATCTTGGCAAGTTTCAAGCCGTTTTCATCTAAGAAAATGGGTTGAAAATTGCTTTACCCCAAGGAGATCGGGGCTCAACTGGATGTATCGCTACATTTGCCCTCGCAATGGCAGTTCATACCTTTAGCCTTGCTGTAGGACTCTCGCCCTTCCTTCCCCGTCAGTAAGGCGATGACCAGCGCCCCGATGGCGTCCAGGCTGCCGATGCCGGTCAGCTGAAAACCGAGGCTTGCCAGCAACAGAACGAGTGACAGATAGAGGCAAGCCTTGGAACAGGCGGCGTCGGCCAGGATGGCCGGGGAATTAAGCGCAGTGCCGACTTTCATCTTGTAATGAATCAGCAGCCACATGAACGAGATTGAGACGACTGAAACGACAATCCCCCAGAGCGTAGTTTCCGGCTTGTGGCGCTGGACAAGGTTTACTGACGCCGTCAGGAGCAGGCCGATGGTCAGAAGATAAAACCCGAGGCCGGTAATCTTCAATGCCCGCTGTTCAAAAGCGTCCCGCGACTCGCCGCCATTGTTCCTGATCCGCCTGATCATATGCCAGACACCGACCGCCGACATCACTTCGATGAATGAATCAACGCCAAATCCGAACAGGGCCAAAGTCTCGCCGCTGGCTCCCAAGGCCATGGAAACGATCCCCTCCACGAAATTGTAGCCGATAGTGAACAGAGCCAGGAGATTGGCCCGGTCCAGCAGGTGTTCACGATCTTTCGGTTCCATGTTAGCGGAGAACCTCCCTTAACCAGGAAGCCACCACGAAAAAGATGTTGATTCTGTCGATCAATCCATCAATTGCGTCGCTGATTTTCCTTATCATTCTTTTCCTTCAGTGCCATGTAAAAGTGGTAAAATCACGTTTCGGAGAAAGTTTACTTATTATTGCTCCTCACAACTATTAATATCAAGCAGCAACTCGTCCAAGTTAAATACTCACCAATTAATTTTCGTCACAGCTTACGAGCCGTTCAGACTGAGGGCTGAAGTTCGGTAAGATCGGGTTATGACCACCCAGACCGGGCTGCCCGTTCCTTCACAATTCTTCATAATTGAGCGGTTGAATTGTACAAGGCTTTTTATCTATTATAATAAAGAAATGTACATTTGTGAGGCTATATTCTGATGGTCTTTCCAATACTCATAGTAGAAGATGATCCAAAAATCGCCAATGTGGTCAGGGTCTATCTTGAGAATGACGGATTCCGCGTAGCCCATGCGGAGAAAGGAAGGGAAGCCCTGGCCCTGGCGCAGAAAGAGCCGCCGCTCCTCGTGATCCTCGACCTCATGCTCCCAGATATGACCGGGGAGGAGATCTGCCAGGAGCTGAAGGAGATGGGGGACATCCCGGTGATAATGCTCACCTCCAAGGCGTCGGAGGAAGAGCGGCTGGCCGGCTTCGCCCTTGGGGCCGACGACTACGTGGTAAAGCCGTTCTCTCCACGGGAACTCCTCTTTCGGGTAAAAGCGGTCCTGAAACGCTCGCGGAGAGAGGAACTGGAAGGAACGTCTCTCCTCAGCTTTAACAGCGGCGAGCTTGCCCTTGACGGCCGGAGCTATCAGACGATGCGGAAAGGGGAAGCCGTCTCCCTCACTCCCACGGAATTCAAGGTCCTAATTACCCTCGCCTCTACCCCCCAGAAGGTATTCACCCGTGAGGAACTGGTGCAAAAGG
>JBGQDJ010000035.1:0-12288 GCA_041495805.1 Geobacteraceae bacterium | reverse complement strand
CCGGCTCCAGTCCGGTCCTGATAGCCTCGCCGGCAATCAGGAAGCATGTGAAAAAGTTGACGGAACGGTTTATGCCCAATCTGGCGGTTATTTCCCACAACGAGATACCGCCGAATATAAAAATCCAATCGTTAGGAGTGGTGAGCCAAAATGCTTATTAAAAAATTTCAGGCAGTCAGCATGCCGGAGGCACTGAAGCTGGTCAAGGCGGAATTTGGTCTCGACGCGATGATACTCAACTCACGGGAGGAGCGCCCCAAAGGGATCATGGGCTTTTTCCGCAAACCGTACGTAGAGGTAACAGCGGCATTGAGCGCTCCATCCGCCGGGCGCGCGGCGACCGAGCATCTGCCCGAAGAGTCGCGGGTGAACACCAGGGAAGAGTTCCGCAATTCGATGCTGGAGCCTCTGGCCAGGGAAATCAAGATGCTCAAGGACAAGGTGGAAACCTTGTTCGACAAGGAGTTCAGCGCGGAAAAGAGAATGCTCCCCCTGATCGAGGAAATCTGCCAGGAACCTGAGCAGTCTCCAAGGCCGGCGCTCGCCGAAATCGCAAAGCCGGCCGCGTTTGAAAAGCTCCTGATGCAGGCAGGCGACATGGTGGAGTTGCACCCGGCTCGGGAGCCCGATACCTCTTCGCAACAGACCGGGAAAAAGGGGGCCGGCGAAAGCAAGCCGGAGCTGAGCGCTTTTGCCGAGGAGCTTCGACAGAACGGCGTGGAAACGGAAGTCGCAAGGACGCTTGTGGAAAGGATCCTGCCGATAATCGGCCGCAAAAGAAAAGCGGACGCTCTCAGGAAGGGCCTGCGGCAGGCTCTGGAATCGCTTGCGGAGTTTGCCGGGGAAGAAAAGCTCGGCGACCGGCGGATCATCGCCCTGGTAGGTCCGGCAGGAGTGGGTAAAACCGCGACCATAGCCAAGATCGCGGCCAGTGCCGCGGAACAGGGTAAAAGGGTGGCGGTCGTGACTGCCGACTCGCTGAAACCGGACGTGGCCAAACAGCTGAAACTGTATGCCGGCAGTTCGGAGATAGTGGTCAACACCGCGACGACACCGCAGAAACTTGCCAAGTTCATGGAAAGTAATCGCGGAAAGGACATCATACTTCTGGATACCGCCGGAGTCAGCCCGAACGACAACGAAGGCATGGAAAAGCTTCAGGAATTGCTCGCCGCTTGTCCGGAGATCGAAACGCATCTATGCCTTTCCTCCACCACCCGGGACAGGGAACTGGATGAAACCGTAAGACGTTTCCAGAGATACGCCATTGACAGGCTGATATTCACAAGGCTGGACGAGAGTATTACTTTTGGATCAATCATAAATGTCCTGTTACGGAACAAACTCCCACTCTCCTTTCTTGCTTCCGGTCAAAGGGTGCTCGGAGATATAGAGGTTGCAACCGCGGACAGGCTGTCGGAACTGGCGATAGGGGGAAAGCTTTCATGAATATGCATGTCTCAACAGGTGCCCGGTCCGCAGGAGTTTGCCATCTCCCCTCCTTATTGAATGATGATAATAAGCAGTGGCAGGAAACGGTCCCAGTAGAGGAGAAGATGCGGAAAATCCGCGTCATATCAGTCACCAGCGGAAAGGGAGGGGTCGGCAAGAGCAATGTTGTGGCAAATCTTGCCCTGGCAATGACCAGGCTGGGGAGCAAAGTGCTCATCATCGACGCGGACCTGGGTTTGGGGAACATCAATGTCCTGCTCGGCCTGAAGCCCGCCTACACCCTGAATGACCTTTTCAGCGGAGAAAAGGGGTTATCCGACATCATTGTCGAAGGCCCGGGTGGGATCAAGGTTATACCGGCCGGCTCGGGAATTCAGAAATACACCAGGCTTTCACAGGATGAGCGGATTCGCCTTCTCAATGAACTGGATGATCTGGAAGAGGACTTCGATACGATCATCATCGATACCGAGAGCGGAATTTCCGACAATGTCATCTACTTTACCAGCGCGGCCCAGGAAATTGTCGTGGTCGTCTCACCCGAGCCGACTTCCATAACGGACTGCTATGCCCTGATAAAACTCCTCTCCACGACCCAAGGCGAGCACCATTTCAAGGTTTTGATCAACATGGCCCATGACAGTGACGAGGCTCTGAAGACCTATTACCGGCTTGCCAGCGTGGTGGGAAGGTTCCTGGAAATCTCCCTGGACTATCTGGGGTGCGTGATCAGGGACGATCTGCTTATCGATTCGGTTAAACGACAGAAAGCGGTTTATGAACTATATCCCGATTCCCCATCTTCGCGCTGCTTCAGCACGCTGGCCCGGCGGATTTGCCAGACACCGACCAAAATGAGGCTGAAGGGGAATATCCAGTTCATGTTCAGGAAGTTTTTGAAAAATCCGCAGGAAATGAGGTACATATGAACTCCCTTGTCAAGGGTTATATGGAAGAGTCGCAGCGAGGAGCACTTTCCGCGAGGGACGAACTGATCGTTGCCCATCTTCCCCTGGTCAAATACCTGGTGAAGAGGATAGCGGTGAACCTCCCCTCCTATCTGGATGAGGATGACCTGATAAGCGTGGCCGTCATAGGCCTGATCACTTCCGCGGAAAGGTTTGAACCGGCAAGGGGTGTCCGGTTCAAGACATTTGCCGAACAGCGGATCAAAGGGACCATCTATGACGAACTCAGGTCCCAGGACTGGTTCTCCAGATCCGTCAGGGAGAAATACAAGCGGCTTGAGCGGACAATGATGTCGCTCTCCCATAAACTGGGGAGGAACCCAACCAGCGAGGAGATCGCCGCGGAACTGAATCTGGAGCTTGAAGATTATTTCCTTCTGCTCGGGGAAGTCCATTCCTTTGCTTTCATGAGCCTGGACGAATCGTGGCAGGATGATGAAGGGAATTCAGTCAGCCTCCTTGACCTGATCGAAGACACCAGTGCGGGAAATCCGCAGAACCAGATGATTAAAAGGCAGATGGTCGATTCGCTTGGAAACGCAATCGATACCCTTCCGGAAAAGGAAAAACTGGTCATCACCCTCTATTACTATGAAGAATTGAACCTGAAAGAGATCGGCGAGATTATCGGACTGACCGAGTCACGTGTTTCCCAGCTCCACAGCCAGGCGGTACTGCGGCTCAGATCCAGACTGAAACAGCATGGGAGCTAGATGCGGTTTTAATTTCGCATGGCACAGGCATTGCAACTAAAGATATCAGGAAGAAGAATCCATCGGTAGAGATAAAAGCTCGAGATGAAGCGGATAAACTTTTTGTGAAGTCCTTAGGTAAAGGGGAGTCGGCATGAACAGCGGCATGTATTCGGCGGTTTCAGGCAACATTGCAGCCATGCAGAGGATGGATGTTATAACGAACAATCTGGCCAATGTAAATACTTCCGGCTACAAGAAGGACAGGATGATTTTCGACACCCTGCTGAATAACGCCAAAAATCCGACACTCCCTGACGGAAGCATGACAGATAATCCGGTATTGACCGGTTACACCATTGAAACCGATTTTTCAGCGGGCCCCCAGAAGCAGACCGGCAATCCTCTTGACCTGTCACTGGACGGTGACGGCTTTTTCGTGCTGAACACTCCCCAGGGGAAAGCGTATACGCGCCAGGGCAATTTCCATATCGACCCCAATGGCAAGCTGGTGACAGCCGATGGTTATGAGTTGCAGGGAAACGGCGGCCCTGTCACGATAAAGGGTGGCAAGATAAATATTGACGCCAAGGGCGATGTGTTTGTCGATGGGACGCAGGCAGGGACCATCGGGGTCGTTGATTTCCCCAAGCCTTATCAAATGCAGAAAATCGGCAGCGCACTTTTCGTACCTTCAGGGCCGGAAACGGCGGGACAGCCTGCCGCGAACACGAGAGTCATGCAGGGGACCATTGAGGGGTCGAATGTTCAGCCCCTTCAGGAGATGGTGACCCTTATCGCGAATTCCCGTTTTTACGAGCAGTGTGTCAAGACAATTCAGAGCTACGATCAGATGGCCGCCAAAGCGGCCAACGATCTCGGCAAGGTGTAAAAGGAGAGCAGACATGATCAGGGCACTATGGACAGCCGCTTCCGGAATGCAGTCCCAGCAGATAAACATCGATGTGATTGCCAATAACCTGGCTAACGTGAACACCACCGGCTTTAAAAAAAGCCGCCCTGATTTCCAGGACCTCATGTACCAGAACCTGAAGTCGGTCGGCTCGCCGTCAACCAGCTCGACCCAGGTCCCGGCCGGGATACAGATCGGCCTCGGTTCCAAGGCCGCCGCGGTCACCAAGGTGTTTTCCGCCGGCAATATCACACAGTCCGGCAATGACCTGGACATGGCTATTGAGGGTGACGGGTTCTTCCAGATTCAGATGCCGGACGGCGCCACCGCTTTCAGCCGTGACGGTGCGTTCAAGAAGGACAGCCAGGGGCGCATTGTGAATTCCGACGGATATCCCCTTACACCCGAGATGGTCATCCCCAACAATGCATCCAAGGTCAGCATCGGCAACGACGGCACAGTCACGGTCCTGCAGGCGGGGCAGACCACGCCGACAACTGTCGGCACGATCCAGCTGGCAACCTTCTCCAACCCTGCCGGATTGTCGAGCATGGGGCATAACCTGTACCAGCCGACCGATGCGTCGGGGACCCCCAATACCGGTACTGCCGGACAGAACGGCATCGGCGCCATAAGTCAGGGGTTTCTGGAGATGAGCAATGTGAGCGTAATGGAGGAGATGGTCAACATGATCGTCAGCCAGCGCGCATACGAGGTCAATTCCAAGGCCGTGCAGGCAGCTGATGAGATGCTTCAGCAGACCAACAATATCAAGCGTTGACAATCTGTTGCAGCCGGGAGCATAAAATGAATCGACTTTTGCGCGTAACAGTTGTCGCGATTATCTTGTCGGCCGTTCTCATGACCACCCTCACAAACAATGTCTCGGCAACGGGAACAGCCAAGCTGAATGAGGCCGGTGTCAGGCAGATCGTGATGGAGTATCTGCAGCAGAAGACCATGCATATGGGGCTGGATGTCCAGTTGAAGAAGCTCGGTTTCAGCGGAGAGATCGCGCTGCCTTCCGGTACCGCAGCTTACGAGGTGGTCTCGCCCCAGGAGTGGGAAGGGTGGGGCAGGGCCTCGTTGGCGCTTATAGTGAGGGTTGACGGAAGGGTGGTGAAAAACATTCCACTTAACGTGGAAGTGGAGGCGCTGGCCGATGTGGTGGTTGCCGTCCGGGCCATGGAAAGAGGGATGGTGCTGGAAAAAGGCGATGTAGCCCTGCAGAAACGCGACTTGGCATCCCTGCCGGGGAGAACATGCCGCAATATCGAAGAGGTTGTCGGCAAACAGGTTCGTGTGGGAATGCGCGGCAATTCCCCGATTCGCAGCGATTATCTGGAGCGGATGCCTCTGGTGAAAAGAGGACAGATGGTGACTATCATCGCGGAGAATAACATGTTCCGCATCACCTCAACCGGGAAGGTCAAAGGGAACGGCGCCGAAGGGGATACGGTTCAGGTGCAGAGCCAGAATGCGCAGAAGGATATCCCGGCCGTTGTGGTCGATTCAGCTACGGTGCGTGTGGAGTTTTGACATGAAAAAAATCCTTCTCATCATGGCATTGCTTGCCGCCGGGTGCGCACACGATCTCCGGGAGAACAGGCACCCGGCCATGCCGCAACAGATTGCAAAGCCACGGGCGGACTACTCAAGCGGCTCCATCTGGCAGTCCTCTTCCGGTGGTATGGTTGAGGATTTCAAGGCGCGCTCCAGGGGAGATACTGTTACGGTGGTTATAACGGAAACCGCGAGCGCCAGCAAGGAGGCGACAACCGGAACCAGCAGAAAGACCGAGCTTGCCGCCGGCATTCCCAATCTGCTCGGGCTTGAAACAAAGATGACCGGCATTAACAAGTGGATGGACCTGGACAAGCTTTTAAGCGCCAATACCAGTTCGAAGTTTGATGGGAGCGGTTCCACAACACGCAAGGAAAACCTGAACGCCACCATAACCGCGCAGGTAGTCGATGTACTGGCCAATGGCAATCTGCTCATCGAGGGGCGGCGCAATGTCATGGTGAACAATGAAGACCAGATCATTGTGCTTGAAGGGGTAGTGCGGCCGAAAGACATCTCCGCGGACAATATCGTCTCTTCTGCCCATATTGCCGACGCCAGGATAACATACAGCGGCAAGGGGATAATCAGCGATCGCCAGCGTCCGGGGTGGCTTATGAACATTGTCGATAAGGTCTGGCCATTCTAGGAAAGCAGGGAGTCAGGCTGTAGACTGAAGGCTGAAGCAATTAATTAAAAGACTATTTTCAAGAGAGTTTTTCCTTCGAACTTCAGCCTGATAACCTTAAAAAGGCAAAAAATGAAGACGACACTCGTTACAATACTTTTTCTCCTGATTACCGCCGATGCCGCCATGGCCATCCGCATCAAGGATATCGCGAACTTTGACGGTGCGAGGGACAACCAGCTCATCGGATACGGCCTGGTGGTGGGGCTGAACGGCAGCGGTGACAGCGACCAGGCAAAGTTCTCGGCGCAATCGCTGGCCAATGTGCTGGAGCGGATGGGGGTGACCGTCAGCCGCTCCGACATCTCGGTGAAGAATGTTGCGTCGGTCATGGTGACCGCCATTCTCCCCCCCTTCAACAAGCAGGGGAGCAGCATCGATGTGCTGGTTTCTTCCATGGGGGACTCGAAAAGCATTGCCGGCGGCACCCTCCTGTTAACCCCTCTCAAGGGGGGTGACGGCCAGGTTTACGCGGTTGCGCAGGGAGGAGTCCTGACCAACTCCTTTTCCTACGGCGGACAAGCGGCGTCGGCCCAGAAAAACCATCCCACCGCTGGCCGCATTCCCGGCGGAGCCCTGATCGAGCGCGAGATCCCAAATAATCTGGCCGACAAAAGCGTCCTCAGGCTCAACCTGCACCTTCCCGATTTCACCACGGCCACCAGGATGGCGAACGTAATCAACGACAAGTTTCAGACCCGCCTCGCCACCTGCAATGACCCCGGCGCGGTGACACTGCGGATCCCGGAGGCTTACCAGGGGCGAGTCGTAGAGTTTGCCGCCCAACTGGAGCGGCTGGAGGTGCAGCCGGACAACATCGCCAAAGTGGTGCTGAACGAGCGCACCGGCACGATTGTCATGGGCGAAAAAGTGAACATATCCACGGTGGCCGTTTCCCATGGCAATCTCACCCTCTATATAAAAGAAACCCCGCAGGTTTCCCAGCCCGCTCCTTTTAGCGAAACGGGTGAAACAAAGGTCGTGCCCCGCACCGGACTCAAGGTGACTGAAGGCGAAGGGGGGCTTGCCCTGGTCAGGGAAGGGGCCAATATAGGGGATGTGGTCAGGGCGCTGAACGCCCTGGGTGTGACCCCCCGCGATCTGATAGGAATCATGCAGTCGATAAAGGCGGCAGGCGCATTGCAGGCCGAACTAGTTGTAATCTGATATGATTAACACCTGTAAAAAATATTTCTAAAGTTTTGCAGATGGAGGTCGATAATAGAAATGACGGCAATACCATTAACAGCAATTTCCGGGACGGAAATAAATCCTGAAACGCTTCAATCCTTGAAGAAGGGGGGGAAGCAGAACGCAGGTGAGGCAAGGAAGACGGAAATACGAAAAGTTGCCGTGGAATTCCAATCTCTTTTCGTCGAAATGATGCTCAAATCGATGCGAGAGACGGTCAACAAGGACAAGCTGACCGGCGGTGGACATGGTGAAGAGGTATATGGATCAATGCTGGATCGGGAGTACGCAACAGCCATTTCCCGTCGTGGGAATCTCGGTCTGGCGGAGATGATAGAGCAGCAAATGCTTAAGCAGGAATACGGAAGCGAAAAGGGCATAAAAGACGGTCATGGAACTGGAAAAACTGACAAAAGTAATATCGAGGCTTCTCATGAAAATTGATAACGATCAGATCTTATCAGTCGTAAACCGCTATAAGAGCGACCCGATTGAGAAAAAGGACGACTCTTCACGCGCGAAGGCGAAAACAGCGGCCCCTGGCGGTGACAGGGTGGAGCTTTCTATCAACAGCAGCGAGATAGAGCAGCTCAAGCAGACCTTGGAAGGGATCTCCGATGTCAGGTCGGAAAGGGTCGCCTCTCTGAAAAAGGCCATTGACGATGGGACTTACTCAGTAGACGGCAAAAAAGTCGCGGAAAAGATGCTGGACAACTGGAAAGCCATCAATGGCGACAAATAGCCTGAATGAGTTGATATCGGTCCTTTCCGAAAAGGCAGCCCTCCTGGAATCGGTGCAAAGGGCGCTGGAAGAAGAGCGGCGCAGCCTGATCGAAGCACGCCCGGAGCGGATCGAGGAAAACACCCGGAAAGCCGGGGAGTTCATGTCCAGTATAAATTTGCTGAACCGCCGGTTCAAAACAGTGCTTGTACGGACCGGAAAAGAACTGGGGCTCCCGGATTCCGGTTCTCTTTCCGTTATTATCTCCGGTGTCGATCCTGAAGGTCAGCTTCAACTCAGCTCACTGCAGGAGAGATGTTTTTCCGCGGCGGACGCGATAAAAAGACTTATTTCAATAAATGAAGGGCTAATAAAGAATTCACTGGAAATTATCGGACGTTCCATTTCGCTTTTCAGCAGGATACTGGGGGGTGGCGAGACTTATGGGGCTGCCGGGCTTATATTGAACGGGAAGGTTGCGGCTGGCATTATCTGTCGGGAGATATAGAATATGAGCGTTTCCGATGTCTTTTCCATAGGTGTTTCGGCCCTCTACGCACAGAAGCTGGCGCTGGAAGTAACCAGCGAGAACATCTCCAATGTCAATACCCCCGGCTATTCCAAGCAGACCGCCATTCTTGAATCGGGAATACCTAACCAGGACGGCCGCTTTCCCGTCGGCAGCGGAGTGCGTGTTGCGTCGATCCGGAGGGTCTATGATGACTTCCTGCAAAAACAGCTGGTCAGCTCCAACAGTTCGGCAGGCAATTACAATACCCAGCAGACCGCCATGCAAAGAGTCGAACAGCTTTTCAACGAATTTTCGGCGGCCGGTCTCGGCACGGACCTGACCAGTTTTTTCAATTCCTGGCAGGATCTTGCCGATAATCCGTCCGGGCAGGCGGAACGACAGGCTGTGCTGGCCCAGGGGAATACCCTGGTGAGCGATTTCCAGCGGATGAACAACAGTCTCAACCAGGTTAAGAGCGACGCCAACCAGTCGCTCCAGGGCCTTACAAGTGATGTAAACGACAAGCTCAAAAGGCTTGCGGTCCTAAATGACCAGATACACCAACTGGAGTTCCAGGGCGGAAACGCCAACGAACTTCGCGACAGCCGCGACAAGCTTATACAGGATCTGTCTGAAAAGGTGTCGGTCACTTACATGAATGAGCCGGATGGCACCGTTACCGTCTCCCTTCCCCAGGGGGCCACACTGGTGACGGGGAATCAGGCCGGAAGCTTTTCACTGGAACCGGATCCGAGCAACTCGGGATTTTTCAAGGTGTTGCTGACCGGTCCCGGCAGCTCCGTCGGCAGTGATGTGACCCAGATAATTACAAAAGCGGACGGCAGTCAGGGAGAAATCGGCGCCACCCTGCAGGTCAGGGATTCTCTGGTAGACGGCTTCATAAGCGGCCTCGACGAGCTGGCCTACAACCTGGCGGAGCAGGTAAACTCCGTGCATGGTTCCGGGTACAGCCTGTCCGGTGCAACCGGCATCGATTTCTTTTCGCCTCCCTCCACACCAACGCCGCCTGCGTCCTATGCCGCGGGTTACAGCCGCAGTATTGCCATGAACATAACAAATATCAACGATATTGCCACGGCCTCGTCGGACCCGACCGTCAACGGCACTACTGGGGACAACGGCAACGCATTGAAGATCGCCGCACTGGCGACGCGGTCCATTTCCATGTCAACCGGCAATTCGACATTCAGCGGATATTACAACTCACTGGTGGGAAAGTCGGGTGTTGCGGCCCAGGTCGCTGAACAGGGAGCAATTCAGAGCAGCGCCGGCATAAAGCAGCTGCAAGAGATGCGCGATTCGGCATCGGGGGTCTCTCTGGACGAGGAACTGGCCAACCTCATTGCCTATCAGAAATCTTACGAAGGTGCGGCCAAATTGATAAATGTGGGGACAGACATGCTGGATACCGTCCTTTCCCTTGTTAGGTAGCGTAAAATGCCCTGGTCCGACGGATTGACACGGCCCGCGAGGTGACAAGTCATGCGAGTAACTGACAATGCGACGGCGAGGATGGTTCTTGCAACTCTACAGCAGCAGCAGGAGAGGGTGTATACGTTACAGCAACAGGTGTCGAGCGGCATGCGGATCAATGCGCCGTCCGACGATCCGGTAAGCGCCCAGCAGGCGTTGGATATGAAAGTGCTGATTGCGGCAAACGACCAGTATTCCAGGAATATCAATACCGGCAACACCTGGCTGGCCCAGATGGATTCGTCTCTTTCCGACATGAACAACGTGATGGTCAGGGCCAAGGAACTGGCAACGCAGATGGCGAACGGGATCTATGATGCCGGCGCCAGACAGAACGCCGCAAATGAAATACAGGGACTCAAGGACCAGCTTATTTCCCTCGGCAATACCCAGATAGGGGGGAAATACATTTTCGGCGGTTTCGTAAGCGATCAGCCACCTTTCATCACAACCGACGGAGTTCCCTCTCCCGGGGACATGGCCGGCGATTTCAAGGGGACAGACGACCCGATAAATGTTCAGATCGATCAGCAGAGTTTTGTCGCCATCAACTATTCCGGCGGCAAGCTACTCCGGGGCGGCACGCCACCGGGAAGCAGCGGGACCGATATAATAGGTACTCTGGATGGCCTTATCACGGCCCTTAACAACAACGACACGGGCAGCATCAGGTCGTCCATCGACAAAATCAATTCGTCGATGCAGCAGATGCAGGCGGCCCAAGGTGATGTCGGAGCCCGTGAGAACCGCCTGGAAAAAGCCGGAGACGTATTGACCGGAACCAGGGATTACCTGACAAAGGCGCTCTCGGGTAAACAGGACGCCGACTATTTACAGGTTCTGAGCGATCTTACGAAGCAGCAGACCGCATATCAGGCGACCCTGGCGTCTACTGCCATGTTTTCTAAAATATCGCTTCTCGATTACATGAGATAGCAGATGCTTTGACACAATAAATAACCACTACTGATATGGTGCGGGCCAGGAGGGCTTACGTATGCTGGTTTTGACCAGGAAGGTCGGTGAAGAAATTCTTATCGGCGACAGTATAAAAATCAAGGTCATAGAAATTTCGGGAAGCAAAGTGAAGCTGGGGATCGATGCCCCCGCGGAAATGCGAATTTATCGCGAGGAGATCCTTGAAAGGGTCAGAAGCGAGAACCGGTCCGCAGCGACGTGGGAGCTTTCGGATTATCGCAGATTCATGGATATGCTGCCTAAAAGATCCGGGGAGTAAATATTGTGAATGTTATGACATTACGATTTGGTGAAATCGAAATCGATGAAACCAGGATCATAGAGATGCCGGACGGTATGATCGGTTTCGCGGACCGGCGCTTTGTTATTCTCTCTCCCGATAAATACGGACAGTTCTTCTGGCTCCAATCCCTGCACAATCCGGAGCTGGCCTTTGTGGTGACCGATCCAGCTTTATTTGTCCAGGGCTATGATGTCAATCTGAACTCCGAAGAATATAAGCGGATAAAGCTTGCGCCTGAGTCGGAGGCCATAATTCTTGCCGTGGTGACCATTGCCCGGGATGTAATGGAAATAACACTCAATCTGCAAGGTCCCATCGTAGTGAACCCTGAAAAGATGCTGGCTAAGCAGATTGTCCTGGAAGACGGAAAATATGGCACCAAGCAACCCATTTTCACCGGCCCTCTCACATCCTTCCCTTTGCCCGATGACGATATGACCACGGCCCCGGCCTCATCTCTGGAGAAGATAACTACGATCTGCTGCAACCGCTGACTCTATCTCCTGCTCCCGCCGTTTCCAGGCCGTACACTCCTTTCAGATATTCCGGATGATTCCCAAACATAACGACCCCTCTCCCCTGTAAACCTGCTCCGGCCCACCTGACTGTTAAATCACTCCCCAGCAAAATCACTTTTCTATTCTGTATTAATCTCGCAGGCACAATTCCCATGAAAAAGAGTAACGGACCTGGAAAATTCTACTAAAGTTTTTCCCGGCCCTGTCGATAAGACAATCAAAGGCTCACGTTAAACACAATGAAAGGAGGTTTTACATAACGCCAAAGGCCAGGTGTAAAGTTGGCTCGCAACCCCAAGTAGGGTACGGAAACCCT
>JBGQDJ010000034.1:0-12355 GCA_041495805.1 Geobacteraceae bacterium | reverse complement strand
TTCCGGGTTTACGCCTTTAATCCACAGAATTTTCTCCGAACTTTTCTCCGACATTGACAGATGGATTGGGAGAAATTCCCCTCGGTTGGAGGAGCATTCTCTATCCTTCTACTATTTCCCAGTGTCCGCCCTTATCCGGCCCGATGCGACGAAGACGATTTTCAAGTTGCAGGCGCTGAACGTTACGTTCCACAGAACGCGCGGTCACGCCTGTCAATTCAGCCAATTCAGTGATGGTAATATCGCTGTTCTGCCGAATTGCTTCAATAATTTTCACCGACGTTTTCACCGACGTTTTCACCGACGTTTTCTGGGAACTTTTCAGTGAACTTTTCTGGGAAGTAGTTCCCAGAAAATCTTCAGTTGGCGTCTCGTAATTTTTCCTTTTAAACGTGGCAACAAACTGGACGGTGCCGATTTCTTCAAACTCGGTTGCCGGTTCCCGCTCCAGAATCATCTTGATGCCACGGCCCCATTTTTCAATGCGGTGACTTCGCTGGAACAGTTCAGCCAGCAACTCATTTCGCCTGGCAGAAACCATTTTCTTCCTGATGGCGGCAATGGTCAGTCCGCCATAGAGCAGGCCGGGACTCCTGATCTCGACACGATCCTTGAAGATAGCGATATTAACAGAATCGAACTCCCGATAATCCCGGTGACAGAAGGCGTTGATAATAGCTTCACGGAACGCTTCAGGGTCAATCTCGGGAACATCTACCCGCAGCATACCCTCAAGACGCATGCCGATGTTGATATGCTCAAGGATGTATTCTTCCGCCTTCTTTATCAGATAGAAAACATCGCCGTAATAATCATTCATGCTGATGGTAACGGTGGTATCCAGCGTGCCGAAGACGGCGCAGCGCAGCCTGGCATTTGGGAAGAACTTCTCCGGTTTGCGGGCAAAACAGATCACGGCGGCGTTCAACAGCTTGCCGTCTCTGACCAGATTCAGCTTTTCGAGGGAATTGGGAATGGTGTCGAATTTGAGGCCGCAGAGTTTCAGGAATGACTTCAATTTCCCCGGTCCGATATCGTCAACAGCGGCCTTATCGCAAACCTCGGTATCCCAGCGGAGTCGGTCCCGGTTTTTTGACAGAATCAGGTTTTCCAGTTCACGTGCGCTCAATTGGCGGTCTTCATCGCCAACCCGGATGTACGCCCGGCCATAGGCATAGTAGGGATGATCCTTGCCTTCGACCTGCACCTTGATGCACTGCCTGGAGTCAACCATCACCTGCTCGATGACCGGGTATATCCTGGGCTCGACATTGTCGGCAATCGCTTTGGAGATATCGCGGATCGTCTTCTCGGAAACCTGCTGACCGACCACTGTACCGACGTTCCTCACACCAAACCAGATTTCGCCGCGCTGGTGTTTGTTCAGCATGGCGACAATGGAGATCACCGCCTCCTTCAATTCAGAGGTGGATTTCTTCAGTTCAACGGTTTCGGACTCCTGAAATGTCATCATCATTTATCAAATGTTATCTGGATTGAGTATGTTGTGCATTTTTACCGGATACTACTGTACACAGGAAATACTTGGGGTCAACCCCTGACATGGTACAAGAACAACCGAATATGAAAAAGCCACCCATCTGCACAATGCAGACAAAGGCGGCTCTCATTCAACCGATATTTCCCAAGTGCGCTGAGCCCATTCCCCAACCTGACTCTGCAACCTTGCGTGACAGATAGCCGCCAACAGCCCAGTAGGTTTCAATCAGCGCTACATTTACGGCCTGGAAAGCACGGGAACGTCCATCCTTGATAATTGTGAGGATTTCCGGGAAATCTGAAATATGTGGTTTGATCAGTTTTGTCATTTACTTACCCCGCCACTTCACGCACCCAGCCTTGAACGGTCCTTTTTACTACCTGCCACTCTATGTCCCACAGAAGTTTCGGGCCGGGCTCCCGTTCGGCGTCATCAAAGAAAGCAAGACCGTATAGTAAATGACTGATGTCTTTAACGGAAAATTTCCTCTGATACATGGAGATCATTTCCTGAAGGGAAAAGGCTTTGCTTCCGAGGGCGTAGATGTCAATGAAGTCTTTCTTGCCGCCGCGTTGAGATACGGCCGAAAGCTTCATGCAGGCGAGGTCTGCCGGTGACGCGAGATTACAGCCAAACGCCGGCCAGGAAACGAGGGGTTTCAGCAAGGGGTAGTGGTATTCCATAAAACTCACACGCACACCCTCAATATTGCCATGCAGGGTTCCGCGTTCGACACCGCCGGTGGTGAAAGAGAAGCCCGCGTCCCGCAGATCCTGTGCCATGAGGAGTGGGTCGGTAATCTTCTCTTGCGTGAACCAGTCGAAGTCTATGGAATAACGGTGGCCGAGGTGAACGGCAAGTGCGGTGCCGCCACCCAAATAGAATTGACGTGAAGAGGCGAAAGTAGATAGTTGTATGAGGACCTGCGCCTGCAAGCCCTGGAGGATTTCCGGATGGAAACTCATCGGGCGGCCCGTTGCCGCCAGATTGAACGGCTTTCCTTCATTATCCAGGAATTGACCATTCGGTGGGGGATGGGGAGGATCAACTCCCAGAAGCGGAGCCGCTCCGGTGAGAGGCCGCCGCCGTTGTGAGTGATGAGCCATTCCCGTAAAGCCGCGTCACCTGTTTTACTACGCAACCATTTCAGCGATTCCCACTCTCCGGAAGTGAGGATTCGGCCCGTGATGAAGTCCATGTCATTCGGCAATTGCAGCCTCTCAAAGTCGCAATCCCAGAAAAGGGGGCGTAATTCGGCAGGTAATAATGCTGAATCCGCTTTGTAAGCATGCATGACGCGCCTCACAGAAAAGCAGGTTTTAGTAAATTATAACACAGCGGCAATCCAATCAATATAAAATATCTACGTATTCTCCCTGCTCAAAACCGACACGAACACATCCTCCAGGCTCGGTTCAATCTCCCTTATGCCGGTGATGGCTATTCCTTCTCTCTGCAAAAGGTCTGCAACTTGCCTCTCCCCTTTCACCGGATCATCGGTCACAACGTGTATGCGGTCTCCGAACAGTCCCACGGTGACGCCGGGTAACCCTTCCCTCAGGAGCCGGGCGCTTTTGCGCAGGTCGCCCGTTCGGACCTCCAGAATCGCCCCCTTCATGAGAGTGCGCAGGTTGTCGGGGGTGTCACAGGCGAGCAGCTTCCCCTTGTGGATCAGCCCAACCCGGTGACAACGGTCCGCCTCGTCGAGATAGGCGGTGGTGACGAAGATGGTTACCCCCTCTTTGAGGAGCTTGTAAAGAATGCGCCAGAAGTCGCGACGTGACACAGGATCGACACCGTTAGTCGGCTCGTCGAGAAAGAGAACCTGTGGTGTGTGGACCAAGGCACAGACAAGTCCGAGTTTCTGTTTCATCCCGCCGGAAAGTTTGCCCGCCTGGCGTTGCTTGAATGAAGTAAGGTTGCTGAAGGCGAGGAGTCCGTCTATCTTTTCAGCCCGCCCCTTTCTAGGCACACCGTAGATGTCGGCGTAGAAATGGATGTTCTCCATGACGGAGAGGTCGGGATAGAGGCCGAACCGCTGGCTCATGTAGCCGATCTCTTCCTTGATCGCCTCGGCCTCGGTCACGGTGTGCCGCCCCATGACCGACGCCTCGCCGGCTGTCGGGTCCATGATGGCGGTGAGCATCCGCATGGTGGTGGTCTTCCCCGCCCCGTCAGGGCCGATAAGGCCGAAGAGCTCTCCTTTGGCAACAGACAGGTTGAGCCCGTCCACTGCGGTAAGGTCGTTGAAGCGCTTTGTAAGGTTGTCGGTTTTTATGACTGGAATGGGGGCGTTCATTTCCCTGTTCCCGGTCCCCGGTTGCTGGCCCCGGCAAGAATCTCCGCGTCCGCGGGCATTCCCGGTTTCAGTTCGATGTTCGGGTTGGGTATGGTGATCTTGACCCGGTAAACCAGCTTGATGCGCTCCTTCTGGGTCTGTACGTTCTTTGGAGTAAATTCCGCTTCGGAAGCGATAAATGTGACGGTCCCGTCATAGACCTTTCCCGGCCAGGTATCGGTCGTGACCCTTGCCTTCTGCCCCACCTTGACTCTTCCCAGTTCTGCTTCGTTGATGTAGGCGCGGACCCAGACTGAGCCTAGTTCCCCAACGGTGATTACCGGCGTGCCGGCTGCCACCTGCTCACCCGGTTCAATGTTTTTAGCCATTACCAATCCGGAGAGAGGTGAAATCAGTGTGGTGTAGCCGAGTCGTGTCTTTGCTTGCAAAAGCCTGGCTTCGGCTTCTTCGAGCCGTGCCCGTGCCTGGTCGATCCGTTCCTTGCGGGGGCCCTTACGCACAAGCGCCAGTACTTCCGAGGCCTGACGGGCCTGGGCCCGGGAGGTTTCGAAGGAGGCCCTGGCGGCATCGAATTTCTGTTGCGAAATAACCTCCCGTCGAAAGAGCGTCTCCTGTCGGCGATAGTCGTCGGCAAGCCGCTTCGCCTCGGCCTGCACGGAAGCCAAAGCGGCCTCCGCCTGGGCGATCTCTTCTTTCCTCGACCCCGCCAGCAGTTCATTGAGTGCTGCCTGTAATGCCTGTAGGTCTGCCTGGCGAAGCGCCACTTCCTGTGCCAACTCCTCGCTTTCCAGGCGGGCTACAAGCTGGCCGGTTTTGACGAACATGCCCTCATCCACCGGACGCTCGGCAACCCTTCCCGGAATCTTGAAACTTACCTCTACAGTAGTTACCTCGATATTGCCAGAAACGCTGATCTGCCCCTTCTCGTTACCGGAGCGGTGGTAAATGTTATAGGCAATTACGGCGATAATAATTGCAACCGCGGCAATAACCGCAATTAACGGTTTTTTCATTGCTATTCTCCGAGAGTTGAAAATTTATTCCCTATGGGGAACGAAAGCTGATGCAACATTTAAAGATGTCCTGCATCCGCGTGGTGCTGGTTTATGATAATGGCGGCAAGGTCGCGATTCCGCAATCAGATGCATTGACGGTTTTACAAATGCCTGGATTAAAGTATAATTATCACGACTTGCAATGAAAGCGAAGGTTTTTTGATGAAGGTATTGCATAACTGTCGGTTCAGGAGTGGAACGATTTTTGCTCTTATGAAATCTGGAAATGTAGTGTAAACCTCTAATTAACTGTAAGGCGGTGATTTAATTGAGAACTGTACTGATTTGCGATGATGAGCCCGTCATCAGGATGAGCCTAAAAAATATGCTGAAAGAGGTTGGCTTCGATGAGATCATGGAGTGCGGCGATGGTGAGGCCGCCGTCGCGACGGCGCTATCCAGGTTTCCGGACATTGCCATCCTTGATATTTCCATGCCGAAGATGGACGGCATTACAGCAACCAGGGAAATCAGGAAAAAATTGAAAATACCGATCATATTCCTTACAGCCGCCTTTGATCCCGAAACAGTGAAAAAGGCCAGGGAAGCAGGTGTCGCCGCATTTCTGACCAAACCTCTGCGGAAGCAGGACCTCTGGCCTGCCATAGAGATGGCCTTTGCCCATGCCGAAGAAATGGAGACGTTGAAAGAACAGGTGGAAGAGCTGAAAGAGACCATCGAGAATCGTAAGATAGTTGAAAAGGCAAAGGGAGTGCTCATGCGAAGCCAGGGATTGTCCGAGCCGGAGGCCTTTCGCAGGATGCAGAAATTGGCCATGGACAAGCGCAAGAGTATGCGGCAGATCGCCGAAGCAATTTTATTAACCGAGTCATGATTAAATAATGGGCAATTGCTCACATAACAAGCGTGTTGATAGTCTTTGCGGATTTTGGCATTCCCACTATCAGTGCCGGGAAGAGTGCCGATCTCAAATGTTTACTTGAAATGCATTTCGAAAGTTGTTTTCTCTTTTCCGGGCCCGGGCTTTTCAAAACATTTTCATCTCCGCCGAAAGTTTTTCTTCCTCTCTTTATTCTATAGTGACGCGGCAAGAAGTATCTGCGATACTATGTGTTATGGATAGGGATGAGGAAAATTATCTGGAACGAGAAGAGGAGTGGTTGCCGGTCACCCTGGGCACTGTGGACCGGGATACCACTCTCATCCTGTCCGAACGGCGGATACAACTTTGGGCGCTGGTGCTCGAATCCCGATATCTTCCATACCGCATCGAATCCGGCGTCGAGGGGCGGAGTCTGCTGGTGCCGGCCCGGTGTCTTGACGTATCCACATATGAATTGCGTCTCTTCGAAGAGGAAAACCGAGACTGGCCCCCTCACCCCCCGCCGACAATCCCTTTAGCTGAGAATACCCTTGCGACTCTTTCGGTCCTTATTCTCCTGGCTACTTTCCATAATCTTACCCAACTCGACACTTCATTGCCCGGCCAGAACCCGCTGGACTGGATCGCCCTCGGCAACGCCCATTCAGAAAGGATACTGGAAGGCCAGTGGTGGCGGCTTATCACTGCCC
Source organism: Geobacteraceae bacterium (assembly GCA_041495805.1). Lineage (GTDB taxonomy): Bacteria > Desulfobacterota > Desulfuromonadia > Geobacterales > Geobacteraceae > JBGQDJ01. Next base: position 5,967 of record JBGQDJ010000034.1, on the reverse strand, counting down.
TCACTCTCCATGCGGACGGGCTCCACCTTTTCAGCAATCTGGTGCTGGGAGGGTTCTTCATCGTCTGCCTCTGCCGGGAATACGGCTCCGGGCTCGCGTGGAGCCTTCTCCTCGGCGCCGGTATACTCGGCAACCTGGCCAATGCTTTTATGCAGCTACCGGACCACAGGTCAGTTGGCGCATCAACTTTAGTGTTCGGAGCTGTCGGCATCCTTGGCGCGCTCACACTGGTTCGATACCGGGGCCAATTACAAAAACGATGGCCGCTGCCAGTTGCCGCAGCGTTGGCCCTGCTTGCGTTGCTGGGCACGGAAGGGAAACAAACCGATCTGGGCGCTCACCTGTTCGGCTTTCTATTCGGGATTGTACTGGGTCTGTCAGCGGAATATCTGGTTGAGAGGCAGGGGCGTCCAGGCCGTTGGCTCAACGCCCTGCTGGCTTCTGCCTGCGCTTTTTTGGTGGGGGTGGCCTGGTGTGCGGCGCTGTATTACGGCAGGTAAAATACGAAAGCCCGTGAATCAACTTCCCGGGCTTAATTGGACGATTAGATCTCTTTGACGGCAGCTAAAATGCAACGGCAAGTTTGATGAAAACGGCTTTGCCTCTCTGGCTTAGCTCCAAATGTGTACGCTGAGCCAGCTTCTGTAAGGCCGGACTCCCTTCGAAAGGTTTTTGTGCCACAGGTAAAGAAAAGAGGTTGAGGCAGCGGACAACCAAGTCTCCATTTTTGTTTGTTTTCAGGGTTGCGGAAGGCTTGATTCTTTTTATTTCGGATAGATTGTTGGCATTAATTTCATCGACGGTGCGCACAAATAAAAGGGGCTCTGCGAAGAGTGTGCAGGGGAGAAACAGAAAAACTGCCAAGGAGAAGAAGATGAACCATTTAACTGAAGAACAACTCTGAGATTTTTGCCGCTTTGCCATTGGTCTCCCCCTTTTGCCGGGCTATACATTGCCCGTCGCCATTTGTCCCGGCAACAAAAAACCGGGTTGCAAATATCGATGAGATATTTCGGCAACCCGGCTGTCTCAGGGAGACCCTATGAGCTTTCCGCCCCATTCTTGCGAATGGTTTAGTATTATCGTCTATCACGATTGTATTTAATAAGTACTGAAATTATCATCTAGCATAATGCATGCCTGATTCCATTAATGCCTCAAGAACAGTGTTTTAGAATAATGCCCATCTAATGGCTGCGATCAGAATGACCAATTTTGTCAATATCGGTGTCAATTAATTGCCTATTTTTAAGTGGTATATTTAGATTGATTCAGGGTATTTTGATCGCGGCTCACGCACACTCCAAACAGCAAATTGGCTGGAAATTAAAGGGAATATTCATAACTGCAGGGAATGGGAAAGGTCAAAACGACAAAACGCAATGCGGCATGGTCACCGTGCTGCGAGATGAACCACGGCCTTTTCCAGGCCGACGAGATTCAGAGGAAACATGGGGAATATCCGCCGGATCTGACTGATGGTCGTGCCGGTATCCCAGAAGGAAGCAGAGAGGGGGTTGAGCCAGGCGGCATGGCGGAAGGTCTTGGAGAGAAGTTTCAACCTCTCAATGCTCGGCTGCTGCTGCCGGTATTCGATGGCAATCGATCCGTTCACAGCCAGCAGTTCTTCGGGGGCCATGCTGGCGTCACCGACAAAGATAAGGCGGGTCTGCGGGTCGCGCCGCAGCAGCACCTCGACCGTCTCCGGACGGTTGCGTCTCTGGGGATCGATCCAGACCCGGTCACTTACGGTGTTGTGAAAGTAGCGAATGGAGAGCTCCCGGAACTGGGCCTGGGCGTAATGGAAAAGGATCTGGACAGTCTCCACGTAAGGTTCCATGGACCAGCCGCCGTTGTCTATCAACAGGAGCACCTTCAGCTTGTCGGTCAGGCGGCGGTCGAAGACTATCTCGATCTCACCGGCGTTCTCCAAAGTCCGGCTGATGGTCTTGTCGACGTTGACGACATCTTTCGGCCCGGCCGGCACCATGCGCCGCAGCCTTTTGAGGGCCTCGCCGATCTGGCCGCGGCTCAAGGGCGCGGTCTGAGAGTAGTCCTTGTAGCGGCGTTCGAGGGCGACCTTGATTGCGGAGCGGTTCCTGGAGACCCCGCCGATACGCATCCCGCCCGGATGAAAGCCCGAATGGCCGACCGGTGAGGTCCCTCCTGTCCCGATCCACTTTCGGCCGCCATGATGCGATCCTTTCTGGTCATTCAGCCTGTCGAGGAAATACTTGACCAGTTCTTCTCCGCTCATGCGGAGCAGTTGCTCCTTGCTCAGGCCGAGCGTCTTGGCCAGTTCGGCCGGGTCCTTCAGCCATTCGTTGATCAAGGCGCGGACTGTGTCGTCAATCGCTATCCCCTCTGGAGCAAGCTTCTCAACCCCGGTGAAGAAACGGACGAAGACCTCGTCGTATGCGTCGAAGTCGCGCTCGCTCTTAATCAGTACAGTTCGCGCCACCGAATAGAAATCGTCCCACGATGTGATGAGGCCCAGCCCAAGGGCTTTCTGCAGCCTGAGAAAGGCGGTGGGGGTAACTGTTATGCCGCTTTCTCTCAGGTCGTAAAAAAAAGAAACAAACATTGCGGACCCTCCGTGTTGTCAGACTCCTGTCAGAGAACCAGCCTTCTCCAGGTCACTGCTCTTCTTGAAAAGCACCCCCAGGAATGGCGCCCCCCTGTCCGTAAGTGCTTCCTGCCGGAAGTCAGGGTCGGCTTGTAGAGCCCTGATCCAGTTGATAAGCTCACGGGTGGCCGGCTTTTTCTCGATCCCCTCGATCTTGCGCAGCCGGTAAAAGGCATTGATAAAGGCCTGGGAAAGATTTTCCGAGAGATCGGGGAAATGCACGGCGACGATGCTTCTCATCATCTCCGGATCGGGGAAGGCTATGTGGTGAAAATTGCAACGACCGAGAAAAGGGTCTGAGAGGTCCTTTTTGGCGTTGGAGGTGATGATGACCACCGGGCGGTGCCGCGCCTTGACAGTACGGTCGATTTCCATGATATCGAACTGCATCTGGTCGAGCACATCGAGCATGTCATCCTGGAAGTCGGAGTCGGCCTTGTCGATTTCGTCGATCAGCAGCACCACTCGCTGATCCGCCACAAAGGCCTGGCCGATCTTCCCCATCCTTATGTACTCAGAGATATTGCTCACCTCCCGCGTCGAGTCGCCGAAGCGGCTGTCATTGAGTCGCGTAAGTGTGTCGTACTGGTAAAGGGCCTCGACCAGCTTCATGCTCGACTTCACGTTAAGCACAAGAAGTGGCATCTGCAGGCTCTCGGCAATGGCGTAAGCCAGCATGGTCTTGCCGGTGCCCGGCTCCCCCTTGAGCAGAAGTGGCATCTCCAGGGCCATGGAGACATTGACGATCTTTGCAAGCTCTTCGTCCAGAACATATCTGCTTGCGCCGCTGAATTGGTGGAATTTATTTTCTGTCATGATGCTGTAACTCCCTGCATGTTTGGAACTCCCTTCTCGAAATGTTCATCGCCATGTCACGGACGCAGGGTTACGGGCGGGGATGCGGGCATACTCGAATTCAGGGTAGCCGATCATCAACCCTCCGCACATCTGGTGATCCTGCGGCAGGCCCAAAAAATCATGAACTTCGGCATAGCTCATCGCTGCTTGGTGGAGGAAACCGGCCCAGCATGCGCCGAGACCGAAGGAGATGGAAGCCAGTTCCAGAGTGGCCAGGGCGATTGTGGCCGAGATTTTTGCCATCGGGTCATCTACGGCGCCGTGGGCGATGATCAGGTTGGGAGCATTGCGCAGGATCGGATCGGACCCCATTTCCCATGCCTTCAACATCCCCTTCATCCCCGGCACCCCCTGAACGAGGAGAATTCTCAGCCAATCGACGACGATCGACGAGAGCCGGCCGATCTCCGCCGGGTCATTCATAACGAGCCAGCGCACCGACTGGGAATTCCCCCCGGTAGGAGCATATCGGACCATTTCGAGCAGCTTTTCCAGAACAGCCCGGTCGACTGGTTCGGGCCTATAGCGTCTGATGGAGCGACGCCCCTTGACGAGTTGTTCAACTTGATCCGGATTTAGCCGCCAATTGGCTGCAAGGGGTGAGCACTCCTCTGGCGTCATCCGGCAATGGCCGAGCGCCCCGGTTGGGCAGACCGCCACACAGTGGCCGCAGGTGATGCACCCCTTTTCAATTTTCTCCACCGTCCGCGGCAATCCTTCGGCGATTACGACGATCCCCGCCGGACAGGCCCTGGTACACAGGCCGCACTGCGTGCACTTCCGCTCGTCAATGACTATTAGTCCCATGGTCTCCTCCCGTGAATCCGCGATGGTTCAGCCTCTATCGACTGCCATCTGATCTATGAGCAGGTTGATGCCGTTTACCGAGCTCTCCAGGTATTTTTTCTCCCCTATCGTTTTTGCCAGGAGAATCCCTCCCTCGATAAGGGCGATAAAGGTTGCGGCAAAAAGCTCCGCATCTGCGTCAGCCCGGATTTCGCCGCTCTCCTTGCCGGAATTCACCATGGCGACGAGGCGCTCTTCCCAAGCCGTCAGGACCCTGCGGACCTCCCCGTGCAGCTGTGGGTGGGCATCGTCGGAATCGGCGGCGGTGTTCAGTATCGGGCATCCCCCGCTCTGCACGGTCTCCTCGAAGAAATCGAGAAAAGTCATTGCGAATCCTCGCAGCTTATCGACCGCCCCTTCATGGAGCTGAAGCCGCTTCCGCACCCTCTCCGATACCTGCCGGACGCTGAAGCGGAAGGCTTCGACGGCAAGGGCGTCCTTGTCGGCGAAGTGCCCGTAGATAGCTCCTTTGGTGAGGCCCATGGCCTTTGTGAGCGTCGACATCGACGTTCGCTGGTAGCCGTTTTTATTAAATAATACGGCTGCTTTTTCAATGATCGCCAGTCTGGTTTCCTCGGCTTTTCCCATTGTTGCCACCCTGATTGGACTTTTGAAATATAAATATACCACTCGGTACAATTATGTCAAGAGGTGAAATAAACCGTTCGGTATATTAATCGCCAGGCCAATTGTCGAGTGACTACAGATGCGGCTTTCCTATTGAAGCCAATAGGGCCGCCGTTTAATTAATTTACGCATTTCTCCTTGATTCTTTTCAGTGGTTCGGCTATTATTCCATAGTTCAATTCATCATTTACTTAATTCCTCAAAAGGAGATAATTTAATGGCCAGCGAGAAGGTTTTGATGTTCGGTGACACTAATTTCGATACGGATGTCCTTCAGTCGGAAATCCCGGTTCTCGTGGATTTCTGGGCTACCTGGTGCGCCCCGTGTAAAGCCATAGCCCCAGTAATCGATGCCATTGCCGATGAATATGAAGGAAAAATAAAGGTCGGGAAAGTCAATGTTGACGATAATCCCAACACGCCGAGCAAATATGGTGTCCGAGGCATACCAACGGTCATCCTTTTCAAGGAGGGAAAGGTGGTGGACCAGGTAGTGGGCGCTGTTCCCAAGGCGCAACTGGATGCTCTCATCAAAAAGGCACTCTGATTTGAAGAAATTCGCCAGACATAAATGCAATGTTTTTGCGGGCGCCATTCTCCTGATCAGCGCCATTGTCCTGTTTGCACTCACTCCAGCAGCATTGGCAGCATTAAAGAAGGGGCAGCCGGCCCCTCCCTTCAAGGTTACTACCACTTCGGGACAGCCCGTTACCTTGGGCAACTATCAGGGGAGAGTGCTCCTTCTCGACTTTTTCGCCAGTTGGTGTCATCCGTGCGTCGTGTCGATTCCCCATCTGATAGACCTCAATCGCAAGTACGGCAAGCAGGGACTGAACGTACTCGGATTGAGCCTGGATGAGGAAAAAGAAGATCTGATTGATTTTATCGGACCGAAGAAATTGAATTATCCGGTGGCGCTGGCTGACGAGGAGTTGCAGACCAGATATGGACTGCGTTCTATCCCAACTCTAGTTCTCATAGATAAAAAAGGGATTGTAGCCGATATCTAC
>JBGQDJ010000033.1:0-12365 GCA_041495805.1 Geobacteraceae bacterium | reverse complement strand
TATCTTTATTTTGTCTACTAATTAGGATCAAATTCGATGAAATTATTTTTTCCCCTGATGATACTCACCTTCCTTTTACTCTCCCCCCCTGCTGCACCGGGAGAGATCTTCGTCGTTCAGAGTCTCCCTATAAAACCTTACAATGATGCGCTGCAAGGGTTCAGGTCTGTCTGTAAAACAAAAATGAATAAGCTCGTCGGTCCGGAGTTGAGTGAATCGGAGATCATCGCCAATGTGCGAAAAAAGCGACCGGAGCTCATTCTTGCAATAGGGATGGATTCGCTTTTAAAGTTAAATATGATTAAAGATGTGCCGATAGTTTATCTCATGGTGCTGAACCCGAAAACTCTGCACCGGGACGGCGGCAACATCACCGGGGTCAGCATGAATATTGCGCCTGAAAAGCAATTCTCCATTATCCGAGAGGTACTCCCCCATATCCGGAAAATAGGGATTCTCTTTGATCCCGACAAGACGGGTTTTTATGTCGGAAGGGCATACAACGCCGCCTCACTTATGGGAATGGAACTGCTGACAAAGAAGGTGCATAGTTCCAGAGAGGCAGTCGCCGCCATGGATGGCCTGAAAGGAAAAGTGGACGCCCTCTGGCTTCTTCCCGACACTACGGTAGTCAATCCCGCGACTATCGATCTCCTTCTTCTCTCCTCCATTGAAAACAAGATTCCAGTTATTACCTTTTCCGATAAATATGCCGAAAAGGGGGCTCTCATTTCCATGGAGGTGGATGCCGTTGAATCGGGTAAGCAGGCTGGGGAGATGGCGCTGCGGATACTTGGAGGGGAAGACGTAAAAGGCATCATGGATGAAGACTCCCGCGACAGCGTTCTGACAGTCAATCTGATTGTCGCGAAAAAGATGGGAATTCCCATTAATGCAAATGTGATAAAGCATGCCAGGGTTATCAGATGAAAATGTTCAAAATATTTAACTACAAAGAAAGTTTCTCCGCCAGGATATACCTGACATTTTCAACACTGTGCATCATTGTTACGCTAGCTTTCACACTATTCTTCTTTCGTTATCAAAGCAGTTCCCTCACCGAAAAACTCGAAAGCAAAGGGGAGCTTCTCGCCTCTCTTCTTGCCCAAAATACAAGGCTGGGGGTATTCACGGAAAACGCCGATATGCTCGACGCCCCGATTGACGGTATACTGGAAAACGCCGATGCGCTTTCGGTTGCCGTCTATACAACGGACGGCAAGTGCCTGGTACTGAAGAGCCGTCCAGGTAGCAGACCTGCCCCGGAGATGGAAAAATGGAGCCCGGGCATAGCCGACGCAGTAAATAAATCATCCCACCCCCTGCACCATGCCTACAAAGACAATTTTGCCTTCTGGAACCGCGTTGCGCTGAAGCCGGTCCTGACTGAGGCGGACGCGGTTTATTTAAATGCGGACCCATCGAAAAATAACGAACAGACTATTGGTTACGTAAGTGTGGTCATGGATGGAAGGAATCTGAGGAAAAGTCTTCATTCGCTGCTCCTTGACAGTGTCCTTATCGGCACATTTTTCCTGATCATAGGCACCATGATCTCCTACCTTGTTTCCGGAGGGATCACCAGACCCCTCAACAGACTGACAAAAGGGGTCACGGATTTCAGCAGCGGAAAGGAATACAGGGAAATAAATGTCGGGAGCGGGGATGAAATCGGAAACCTGGCTTTCGCCTTTAACGAGTTGGTGACTTCTCTAAAGAAGAGGGAGGAAGAAAAGGCGGATCTGGAAGAAAAGCTTCGTCACTCCCAGAAGATGGAGGCGATAGGAACTCTCGCCGGCGGCGTGGCTCACGACTTCAACAATATTCTCATGGCGATAAACGGATATGGCGCTCTGCTCCAGATCGAACTGGACGAAGGGAGCAAGCTCTGGTCCTATGCGGATCAGATCATAAAGGCTGGTGACAGGGCAGCAAATCTTACCCAGCGACTCCTCGCCTTTACCAGAAAACAGATTATCAGTCCAAAACCGGTTGTTTTGGACGACATCATCAGGAATATCGAAAAACTGTTGATTCGCCTGATAACCGAGGACATAGAGATCGGGTTTCGTCTCGAAGCCGGGGATTCGCTGGTTCTGGCTGATTCGGGCCAGATTGACCAGGTGCTGATAAACCTCGTGGCGAACGCCCGTGACGCCATGACCCATGGAGGAGAGATCAACATCTCGACCGGCGTCATTACTCTGGAAGAAGAATTTGTCAAACTGTATGACCAGAAAGATGGGGGAGAGTATGCCCTGGTGACGGTGAGCGACAATGGAGTCGGCATAGCCGAGAACGTCATGGGAAGGATCTTCGATCCTTTTTTCACCACAAAGGAAGTGGGTAAAGGGACCGGCCTGGGGCTTTCCATGGTTTACGGTATCGTGAAGCAGCATAACGGAATCATCGATGTGGATACCGAAGTCGGCAGCGGGACAACTTTCAGGATATATCTGCCGCTGATAAAACCTGGCAGGAAAGAGCAGCAGATCATAGCGCCCGAATTTCTCCACGGAAAACTTGAGACGATACTGGTTGCTGAAGACGATTCGACAGTAATGGGATTATTAAAGAGGCTTCTGGAAAGTAATGGTTATAACGTCATCGGGGCTGCAAATGGTGAAGATGCGGTAAAAGAGTTCATCAATTACAAGGATATCATTCGGCTTGTCCTGCTCGATGTTGTCATGCCCAGAAAAAACGGCAAGGAAGTTTTAGATGAGATAGTCAGGATCAAGCCGGATATCAAGGCGATCTTTATCAGCGGATATACCAGCGATGTAATCGACTGGAAATGTACCCTCCGTGAAGATGTTTATCTGATCCAGAAACCTGTGCAGCCGGTAGTGTTGCTGGCGAAGCTGAGGGAAGTGCTTGGAAAAGACTGAAGGTAGAAGGCTGAAGGCTGAAGGCTGAAGGTAAAGGCCTAAAGATGTTTCCTTCAGTCTTCAGCCTTCAGCCTGTTTTTCTACAGTCCTATGATATTGTAGCCGCTGTCTACATAGTGGATATCGCCTGTTACCCCTCTGGCAAGGGAACTGCAAAGGTAAAGAGCCGCGCAGGCGACCTCTTGCTGGGTGATATTGCGGCGCAGCGGCGCCTTCTCCTCCACATGGCCCGCAATCTGGTTGAAGCCGCCTACTCCCGCGGCTGCAAGGGTTCGGAGAGGCCCGGCGGAAATGGCGTTCACCCTGGTCCCGTCCGGACCCAGAGCCTCGGCCAGATAGCGGACGCAAGCCTCAAGCGCGGCTTTGGCCACACCCATGACATTGTAATTGGGAAATACCTTCTGCGCCCCGTAATAGGTCATGGTCAGCACACTACCCTGGCGACCCTGCATGAGCGGCGCGGCCTCCTTTACCAGTGCGATCAGGGAGTATGCGCTTATGTCGAGGGCCATTGCAAACCCTTCGCGGGTGGTGTTGAGAAATGAGCCTTTCAATTCATCCTTGTTGGCGTAAGCGACCGAGTGAACGAGGATGTCGATCCCTCCCCACGCCTTGGCTATTTCACTGAACGCCGCTTTTATATCATCATCGTTTCTTACATCGCAGGGAAGCACAAGTTCCACCCCTATGCTCTCGGCCAGCGGGATCACCCGCTTAGACACGGTTTCATTGGCATAGGTCAAGGAAATCTCGGCCCCTTCCCGTTTAAACGCTTCAGCTATGGCCCAGGCGATGCTTTTTTCATTCGCCACACCGAAAATCACAGCTTTCTTGCCGGACAGAAGCCCCATCAAATTCCTCCTGAAATTGTCGCTCCAAGTATAGATTGCATCTTAATAAGAAATTAAGGCATAGTCCAGTTAGAAAATTACAATTGAGTGACTGTGAAGATCTCGAAATATCGGATAACTTGATGACATTTTATTCTCTGTTTCTTTCTGGAAAATGAAAGAACCGTTTTCGAGAGCTTTTAAATTTTAATTATTGATGTTTTTTTGAAACAATAAGTTCAATTTTGTGGTTTACTTTAATTGAATGAGTAAATATATGGTGTGTTGCTGGAAACTTCATGTCTGATCCGATAGATAAAATACTGTCCAGAAGCGGGCGTCTTGCCGAGATGACCGATGTGGACGAGGTGCTCAAGGACCTTTCCAGGCTCCTGAAAAAATTGGTCAAGAGCAGCTGGACGGCGGTCTACCTTATCGACAGGGAACAGCGCGATTTTGCCCCGGCACGAAGCTGCGGACTTCCCTCCCATTATCAGAATCTTTTCCGGGAAATGCCGCTGGTGACCGGAAAGCTGCCGCTTCTGAAAAACATTATGCATAAGAAGCAGCACTTGCAGATACCTGATGCAGGTGAATCGGAACTTCTCACCCCACGTTTCCGGAAGCTTCTGCGAAATCTTACCCTTCTTGCGCTCCCCATGGTTGTCAGAAACCAGGTGATGGGAGCGGTATTCATCGCCCGCAGCCGGGATTACCCCCCCTTCACCTCTGAAGAGATAGACATTATCAGGGGGATGGTTTCCCAGGCCGCACTGGTGGTCAGCCATATCAGGCTTATCGATGAGTCCCTCGACATGGCCGTGGAGATGGCAAAACGAATCGACATTATCCTCACCCTGGACGAAATCAACAAGGCTATATCATCTTCCTTAAGTCATAAAAAAATCATTGAAACCGCCATTCAGAGCATTATGCGAATTATCCAGTGTGAACTGGTAACGGTGCTGGGGGAAGAAGAGGGACAACTGGTCATTACCGCGACTCACGTTACGGGCATCCCGGTCCCGGCGATGCTGAAATCGGGCGCCGAGCTTGGTGGAAACTCCCTCTCCAGCGTCGCCTTCAAGAAAGGGGAAAGCAGATATCTTCCGTTTCTCAGCAAGAGGAAACGTCTCCACCCCTTTGACAGGGCTTTGGCGGATGCAGGTATTGAATCGCTCCTTGCCATACCCCTTGTCAGCAGGGACATTCCCAAAGGGGTCCTGATGCTGGGGAATATCCAGGGGGGGCGGTTTGTAAGAGAGGATGCCTTCGCAATTGAAAAGATCGCCTCGCAGATGGCGGTGGCCTTGGAAAATGCCCATCTCTACGAGGATATGCGGGGTCTCTTCATCAGCACCGTGACCAGCCTGGCCAACGCAATCGACGCAAAATCACCATGGACAAAAGGGCACTCCGAGCGCGTCATGCGTATCTCGGCCGATATTGCCATGGAAATGGGGCTCGATGAAGCTATTACCGAAAGGGTTCGGCTTGGCGGTCTCCTGCATGATATTGGCAAGATCGGCATTATCGAGGCCCTGCTTGAAAAACCGACCAGGCTTTCCGAGGATGAATTCCCCCCCATGCGACTCCATCCGGAGAAGGGGGTCGCCATTCTTGCGCCTATCACCCAATTGCGTAAGGTTCTCCCGGGCATTCTCCACCATCATGAGCGGTATGACGGCACGGGATATCCGAAAGGTCTGAAAGGTGAGGCAATACCGCTGGAAGCAAGGATCATCACCGTTGCCGATGCTTTTGACGCCATGGTGTCGGAACGGCCTTACAAAAAAGGGTATACCTTGCCTCAGGCGCTGTCTGAGTTGCGTAAAAAGGCCGGCTCCCAATTCGATGCAGGAATTGTTGAGCACTTCTGCCGCTACATAGCCGGCAAAACTCCGTCAAAATAGATCTCGCCTCAGGCAGAAGCTCTAATTTGTAAGGAAAATTTCTCTTGCCAAAAATTACCTTGCAATTTTCTTCGCTTTTGTTAAGATGCCTAAAAATTAGGCAAACACCCTCCTTTCAGAAGATATAGACTCGATGCTCAAACCGCTCACAATCGGCAAATTGACCTTGAAAAATAATCTGTTGCTTGCGCCGATGGCAGGGATCACCAACCTTCCCGTTCGCCTTATTGCAAGAGAATGCGGGGCAAGCCTATGTTTCACCGAAATGGTAAGCTCAAACGGTCTGGTAAGGGACGGTAAGAAAAGCTTCGAACTTTTGCGGAGTTCCCTTTCTGATCAACCTCTCGGCATTCAGATTTTCGGCGATGATCCTTCACTGCTCGCTGAAAGTGCGCGGCTCGTAGAGGGCCATGGCGACCTTGTTGACATAAACATGGGGTGTCCGGTCAGGAAAGTAGTCAACTCCGGAGCCGGCTGCGCGCTTATGCGCGAGCCGGAAAGGGTAAGGGAAATCATCAGCAGAGTGAGGCGGGTTACTTCTCTGCCGCTGACTATCAAGATTCGTATAGGCTGGCATCGGGACGAACCGAGTTTTCTGGAGATCGGCAGGATAGCCGAGGCTGAAGGGTGCGATGCCATAACCCTGCATCCACGGTGCAGGGCCCAGATGTTCGGGGGAGATGCCGACTGGTCGAAGATTGCCGAACTTAAACATGCCGTAAACATCCCTGTCATCGGCAGCGGCGACCTTTTCAGCGCCACGGACATTGCAGCGATGCTCGGAGAGACCGGCTGCGACGGGGCGATGATTGCCAGGGGCTCGCTGGGATATCCCTGGATTTTCAGGGAAGCCCGTGAGATCCTGAGCGGAGTGGAGCAGTCCCAACCTACCCCAGGTGAGCGGTTGGAAGTAGCATTACATCATCTGGAACTTTTTATCGAACTGGCGGGTGAGAGAATGGCCGTTCAGGAAATGCGCAAGCACTTTTCCTGGTATGCCAAAGGTATTCACGGAGCGGCCAGGTTTCGCAACATGGTTAATATCATTGAGGGAATAGAACCATTGACACAACTGCTGCAGGAATTTTTCGGAGGCGCGGAAAAGGAATATGGCCAACCACCTCGGTGAATATTATGCCAATGTCATCGACAGCGTTGGAGACGGAGTCATAGTCCTTGACCAGCAGGGAACCATTACCCTGATTAATCCGGCTGCCGAAGAGATAACCGGCATTTCCCGGCGGCAAGGGCAGGGGCACCACTTCAATGATATCTTTGCCGGGGTGAAGACCCTGATGGAAATGGTCGCAAAGACAGCTGCGACCGGCATGACCATCTCCGATTATGAAAATATCGCCCTTACCAAGGCGAGTCATTTAACACCGGTCAGCGCCACCACATCCCCTCTTCTCAAGGATAACGGCGAGCAGACAGGTACTATCCTGATACTGCGTGATCTTTCTAACATCAGGGAATTGGAGCGTGCGGTACGCCAGGCTGATCGGCTCTCCACACTGGGAACCCTGGCCGCCGGACTTGCCCACGAGATAAAGAATCCTCTTGGCGGGATCAAAGGCGCTGCGCAGCTTCTGGAAAGGGAACTCCCCGATGGGAGCGATTTGTGCGAATATACCGGGATAATGCTCAAAGAGGTGCAGCGGGTCAACAAGATAGTGGAAGAGCTCCTTGAACTGGCTTCGCCGCGGCCTCTGAGACCTTCAAAGGTCAATCTTCACAAGACCCTTGGCAACATCCTGATCCTCCAGAAAAGGGCTGTCGGAAAGAAATCCATTAATTTCCTGCAGCAGTTCGACCCGAGCATTCCGCCGCTCCTGGGGGATGAAGCGCTGTTGATCCAGCTTTTTCTTAACCTCATAAAGAATGCGGTTGAAGCTGTGAGAGAGATCGGTGTCATCAGGGTGACCAGCCGGGTTGTAGCCGAATACAGCATGACACAGAAGGGTGAGCGGCGGTCGCGGATGGTCGCCATCGAGATTAGCGACGACGGGCCGGGGATCAAAAAGGATGACATGGAGCACCTTTTCACACCGTTTTTCACAACCAAGTCGAACGGCACCGGTTTAGGTCTTGCCATCTGCCAAAAAATCGTATCCGAGCATCGTGGAATGATAAAGGTGGATTCGGACCCTACCAAAGGGACGACGTTCACGGTAATGCTGCCGCTAATACAGTAGGGAACGCCGCTTTTCCGAAATCTCTGCGTAAGTCTTCGGTTTTCGTTGTGACTCGGCCTACGGCCTCGCCCTTCGGGCAGCCTGAAGCTGTCAACTTTCCCGTTGCGAAAGTTTGCGGCGGATCAAGTGGGATCGCCTCCGCGGAATCCCTCGACAGCCTTGATATTTCGAAAAATCGACGTTCCCGATCATTGTTGGATTGATATTTAATTGGGGTTCAATATGCCACTGAACAGGATACTCGTTGCGGACGATGAAGAGAGCATGAGATGGGTTCTTTCCAAGGCCCTGAGGAAAAAAGGATTCACCGTTGATCTGGCCAAGGACGGCGATGAAGCACTGAAGCTGATCCAGGAGACCAACTATGACATGGCCATCTTCGATATCAAGATGCCCGGCATTTCCGGCCTTGATCTCCTTGACAGGGTGCGTGAACTGAAAAGCGACGTCCTGATGGTAATCATGACCGCCGAGGCTAGCATGAAAAACGCCGTGGAGGCGATGAAACGGGGCGCCTACGACTACATCACCAAGCCATTCGACCTGGACGTGATCGACGCCATCGTCGAAAAGGTCAACAGGGCCAGGGAAATGACATCCCAGGTCATGCTTCTCAAGGAAGAACTGAAAGACCGCTACCAGCTTGAAAAAAACATCATCGGCAACTCCCCCGCCATGCGCGATATCTACAAGATCATCGGCAAAGTGGCGCCGAGCGACGTAACCGTGCTGATCCAGGGGGAGTCGGGCACAGGCAAGGAGTTGATCGCCAGGGCCATCCACTTTAACTCAAAAAGGCTGGGAAAGCCTTTTATCGCCCTGAACTGCGCGGCCATCCCCAAGGAACTCCTGGAAAGCGAGCTGTTCGGTTTTGAAAAGGGGGCATTTACAGGAGCCATAGAACGCAAACTGGGAAAGTTCGAACAGGCAAATGGAGGGACTATTTTTCTTGACGAGATCGGCGACATGCCACTCGACCTGCAGTCCAAGATCCTGCGGGTCATCCAGGAAAAAGAGATAACGCGGACCGGCGGAAATCAGAACATCTCCGTTGATTTGAGGATAGTGGCGGCAACCAATCAGGACCTTGAAGAAAAAGTCATCCAGAAGACCTTCAGGGAGGACCTTTATTACCGTTTAAATGTAGTGCCGATACGCCTTGTGCCCCTAAGGGAGCGCACCGAAGATATTCCTTTGCTAGTAGATTATTTTCTGACAAAGATCTGCGCGGAACTTGACATGCCGATAAAAAACTGCGACAGCGCAGCTTACCAGCTTCTATCCCGTTATCCATGGCCGGGCAACGTGCGCGAGCTTGAAAACACCATCAAGCGGGCGATCATACTCTCCTCCGATCCTCTTCTGACTCCCGTGGATTTTCCCGGCCTCCGTTTGCAGAAGGGTGGTGAGCGTTCCCACAACGAAGAAATCTCTTTGGAAGGGCTCGTGGATGTGAAGCTCAGGAGCTGTTTCACCAACATGGACAAGATGGAGAACGGCGATGTCTACTCGATGGTCCTTGGGCAGGTGGAGCGTCCTCTGATCCGCTTCGTCCTGGAAAAGACCAGGGGAAACCAGGTCCGGGCAGCCGACATCCTCGGCATCAACCGGAACACACTGAGGAAGAAGATACAGGAACTTGGGATAGAACTGAGGAAAGAATAGGAAAAGGTCGAAGTAAGGTAGAATCAAAAATATTAATCAATAATACCTTAACCTTTACCTTAACCTTTATTCTAAGGAGGTTGCATGGGAGCCATCAAGGAAAAATATTTTCTCGACCGGAACAGCGCAGTGCTCGTGGTGATCGACGTTCAGGACAAACTCTGCCGGGCCATGGATGAAAAGGTGCTGGAGAAGCTGACCGGTAATATCGCCATCCTCCAGGAGACAGCCAGGGAACTGGGAATACCGATGGTGGCCACCGAGCAGTATGTAAAGGGTATTGGCGAAACCATAAGTGCTCTGAAGAAGAAGCTTGTAGAACCGGCCCTGGAAAAGATGTCTTTCAGCTGCTGCGGGGAAGCGCCTTTCCCTGACAAGTTGAAGGCCCTCGGCAGGAAGCAGGTCATCGTCACCGGAATGGAGGCCCATGTATGCGTGCTCCAGACAGTCCTGGAACTTCTTGATGCGGGATACCACGTGCACTTGGTAAAAGACGCCGTCATGAGCCGGCGCAAAGAGAACTGGAAAGTGGGAATCGAGGCCGCAATGGCGGCGGGCGCGGTGATAACCTCAACGGAAGCCGCCCTGTTCCAGCTATTGCGGGTGGCTGGAAGCGAAGAGTTCAAGAAGCTCTCCAAGCTTGTGAGATGAACAACCCAAGGGGCTTTATACTGGCCTGTGAATGGAGAGGGTCATGCCGGAAAGTCCTGAGTTTCCCCTGCGGGTTTTTTACGATGGTGGTTGCAGTGTCTGTTCGACGGAAATGAAAGCTTACCGGAACAGGGAATATGGGAGGCGGCTTATTTTCATCAACATTAGCGCGCCGGGGTTCAATCCGAACGCCTACGGCATAACCATGGAAGCATTCATGCGTGAGTTGCACGCCATTGACCGGTCAGGTCGCATTTACCGCGGTGTCGATGCCCTGCGAGCCATCTGGCGGGCGTTTCCGGCCACTTCCTGGTACGGGTTCCTCGCCAGCCTGGTGGCTCTGCCTGGAATCAACCACCTTGCCAGATCTATCTACAGAGCCTTTGCCAGGGCCAGGAAGCACCTGCCGAAATCGAAATACTGAATGTTGCGTTCACTTGAAAGATGACAAAAGGAGGCTAAACTTAAGAAAAAGCCGATGGGTAATCAGATAAGGGAAAATTAAATGGACAATACATCAGCAAAGCCGTCCGCAACGGTCATGATAGTGGACGATGAACTTTTTTTCCGGGAAATGCTTCGCGACGTTCTGGTGAATGCAGGATTTAACGTCATTGCGGAGGCGCTGGACGGTGATGAGGCGGTTGTTAAATATCGCATACACCGTCCCGACATAACCGTTATGGACATTTTCATGCCGGAAAAGAACGGCATAGAAGCCATAAAAGAGATCATTACCTTTGACGCTGACGCCAGGATACTGATTTACACGGGATTGGGTTTTGATGATGATGCAGAGGTGGCGCTGCGAGCAGGGGCCAGGGATGTTGTTTTGAAGACCTTTTCCCCGGAAGAAGTTACAGGTGTAATCAAAAGGGTGCTGGCGGGACAGTAAACCCTCTCCTTGGATTCATCGAAAGCATGAAAACTCACACACTCTCGATCAGCAGCAATGCCGGATCTTCCAGATAACGCACAATCTTCGCCAGAAGTCTGGACGCATCGGCGCCGTCGGTGATGCGGTGGTCGAAGGTGAGGGATAGGGGGAGTATCTTGCGAATGGTTATTTCACCCCCATAAACCCAGGGACGCTCGGCGATCCGGCCGCAGCCGAGAATGGCTACATCTGGCCAGTTGATTATGGGTGTGGCGAAACTTGCGCCGAAATGGCCGAAGTTGGTGATGCTGAAGCTGCTGCCGCGAAGTTCCTCACGGGAAATGGTCCGCTCCCTGGCCTTGAGGCCGAGACTCTGCAACTCCTCCGCCAGTTCAATAACGCTCTTTTTATCCACATCGCGAATTACCGGCACCATCAGCCCGTCCGGGGTGTCAACCGCAATGCCGAAGTGATAGTGCTTCTTGAGGATGATCGTCTCGGTTGCATCATCGATTGAGGCATTGAGAAATGGGTGCTCCCTGAGGGCATGCTGTACGGCCTTGATGAAGAAGGGGAGATATGTCATGTGGGCGCCGTGGGCCTCCACCTCATGCTGCTCGCGGTTTCGCAGCGCGACCAGGTCCGTTACGTCGGCCTCTTCCATCCCCGTTACAAATGCAGTCAGCCGCTGTGACGCCAAAACGTTTCTGGCGATGGCGCGCCGCACACCGCGCAGGGGGATTCGCTCCACAAGGCCGAAATCCTCCCCTGGCTTTGCCGACGCAGCACCGTACATCTCCAGGTCCTCCCTGGTAACGCTCCCGTGCGGGCCGCTCCCACGGACCTCCCGCAGGTCGATACCCCTTTCACGGGCGATCTTTCTCACCTGCGGGGTTGCCATCACCTCGCTTTCCACTGCTGTGCGCTCTTCATTCTCCGCCTCAGGAAGGACTCCGACGATCCCGGCCAAGCGGGACTGAATTGCAGGCTCCTCCCCTTCACCAGCGATAGTCAGTAGCACCTCGCCGACAACGACAATATCCCCTTCATGCCGATGTATACCGGCGACAATCCCAGCGTGGGGCGCCGGAACCTCCACCACCGCCTTGTCGGTCTCCACCTCCAGCAGGGGCTGATGCTCGACTACCCTGTCGCCATCCTTCACCAGCCATCTGCGCAGTTCGACATCCGCTATTCCCTCCCCCAGGTCAGGGAGCTTGAATTCATAGGGCATTTCAGTACCTCATAACCTCGTCCATGGCATTATTGATCTGTTCAGCTGTCGGCAGGTAGAATTCCTCAAGCTTCGGCAGCGGCATGGTTACGTCGGGGGCGGTGACGCG
>JBGQDJ010000032.1:0-12424 GCA_041495805.1 Geobacteraceae bacterium | reverse complement strand
CCCCGCAGCTACGACGAGGTCGCGAATGGTCATGTTCCCATAGAAATCGTATGTCCCGGGAGTTACCACCTGACCGCTTATGGATACAACAGGCTTTTCCTGCATGTCCCAGCGGGAGAAAACATTGACGATGTCCTGTTCCTTGAGCTGGATGTCTTCGCGTGCGTCCCCGTTGAGCGCCGTCCCGAGATTGAAGGAGATTACCTCCCTGTGCATGTCCGGAGGGACAATGCGGGTGACGGTCGCGGCCTCCAGATAGGAGTCGGGAAGGAGGGCTTTGAAATCCTTGATCAGATCGGAAACCTTCATTCCCGGTCTATACTGATATTCACCGGAACGGACGACGTTGCCTGAGAGCCTGACCAACTGGTGCATCATCTTGCTTACCGAAAATACCTTGATCATATCCCGGTCTTCGATCGGGACGTTGTCCCGTTCCCCCTGGGATACGCCCTGTTCAGCCTCATAGTCAAGGATTACGCGGGTGCTGTTTCCTTCGATCCTCTCCAGTTGTATGCGTCCTTTGTAGCCCGCGGCGGTTATTCCTCCGGCCATCTCCAGAACCTGCCCGAGGCCGGTGATACCTTTCATTTCATAAATGCCTGCCCGCTTGACCTCCCCGGCCACCGCCACCACCCTGCTGATCACCGGGACGAAGACGGTGTCGCCGTTTTCCAGGCGGATGTCCTTGCTTCTGTCTCCGGCGAGAAAGATGTCATATAGGTCGATCTCCTGGGAAACCTTACCCCCTTTGAGCACCTTGATCGACCGCAGGCTACCACCCTTGGATGGCCCCCCGGCAGCGGAGAGGGCGTTCATGATCGTGGCGAGCGAACTGACTGTGTACATCCCGGGATGTTCCACCTCTCCCACTACGAATACCTGAATAGTCCTCAACTTTCCTAGGGTGACATTCAACTCGTATCCCTTGTAATATCTGGCTATGGCCTTGTTTACGGCATCCTTTGCCTGGTCGTAACTTAAGCCCCATACCTTAACTGCGCCGACTTTCGGAATTGATATCTCTCCGGCCCTGTCCACCTCCACCATGCTGCGCATGCGGAAAGAGCCCCAAACTTCGATCTGAAGGGAATCGCCGGGCCCGAGGATGTAATCACCTCCCACCGGGAGATTTTCCGTTGACTGGAGTGTCGCCAGGCTGTTTTTGAAAAATTCGTAACCGAACTGATTCAGTTCCCTTTTGAATTGGTCCGTCTGCATCCGGTCCTGCATGGTGACCATCTTTCCCGCAAACGACTTCTCCAGCTGGGACGACTGCTGTTCCATGGGCAGGGGGATCACCTTCTGTTCAGAGGAGACAATGGTCTTCCCTTCCCTGTATCCCATCACCCGCACGTAATAGGGCTGGTTATTGTTCAATCCTCTGATACGGTGACTAGTGGCGGAACCGACATCAATCTTGCTGGTGAGCTGCCCGGACTGGTTTCCGTAAAAGAGGGCAAATTTCAAAGGGGTCTCGCCAACCCCCTCTTTGAGCCCGAAAATGCTCCAGTCGGCGGAAGCAAGCCCATCGCCCGGCTCAACCCTGAGGATAATTTTTCCTTCCCTTTGCTTACTTTGTAATTGACGGGTCGGTTCTTCCTCATCGCCTGAGACCTCGTCACTCTCCTTTACAATTTCCTGATATTTTTTAAACAGCCGTAAGTCGTTGCCCTGCAAGGAATTCCCCAAGCTAGAGGAAGGCTGGATGTCCGAAGTGACGCCTCCACCGGCCATCTCTCTGAGATCCTGCTCAGACAGGGCTTGAGCATTGACGGCCAATGCTCCAATCAGGAGCAAGGTGGAAAGAACCCTGGCAATGAACTTCATCGTTGTCCCCCAAATCAATTTAAGCGTCTAAATCTATCATCTCGCATCATAATATTCAACAAACCAGTCGACGAATTTCCTTATGCCATCCTCGATCCTGGTGGCGGGCCTGAAGCCCACGTCATTCATCAGGTCATCCACGTCCGCGTATGTGGCCGGCACATCACCGGCCTGAATGGGGAGAAGGTTTTTTATTGCCTCCTTGCCGAGGCAGCGCTCCAGGGTTTCGATAAAATAGAGCAACTCCACAGGGTTGTTGTTGCCGATGTTGTAGATCCGGTATGGCGCGTAACTTGTACCCGGATCAGGCGCGCTTCCGCTCCACGCCACATTGCCTACCGGAACGGCATCAGTAACCCTCGCCACACCTTCGACAATATCATCGATGTAAGTGAAGTCGCGTTGCATTTTCCCGTAATTAAAGACTTCGATCGGTTCCCCGGCAAGGATCGCCCTGGTAAAGAGAAACAACGCCATGTCGGGCCTTCCCCAAGGTCCGTAGACCGTAAAAAAACGGAGTCCGGTGGTGGGAAGGCCGTAAAGGCTTGAATAGGTGTGCGCCATCAGTTCGTTGGCCTTTTTTGTGGCTGCATAGAGGGAAACAGGATGGTCGACATTGTGGTGCACGGAAAAGGGCATTTTCGTATTGGCGCCGTACACGGAACTGGATGAGGCATAAACCAGGTGCCTGACCCCGCTATGCCTGCACCCTTCGAGGATGTTCATGAAGCCGGAAATGTTGCTGTCGATGTAGGCATAGGGATTTTTCAGGGAATACCTCACCCCTGCCTGGGCGGCCAGGTTGACAACGCAATCGAATTTTTCATCGCGGAACAGAGTCGCGATCATCTCACGGTCGCAGATATCACCCTTTATGAAACGAAAGTTTTCCCGGCCTTCAAGGCGGTTCAGACGGGCGTGCTTCAGGCTTACGTCATAGTAGTCATTGACGTTATCCAGACCAATGACCATCTCCCCATTTGCTATCAGCCTTTTCGCCAGATGGAAACCTATGAATCCGGCTGCTCCGGTTACCAGAATTTTACGCATATCCCGGACTCCCTGTTTCCATTCATATCGAGATCCCTCATTTTACGACCGGATAAGTTTATTTGCCTGCCTGGGATGCGTCACTGAGGAGCTTTTCTATCTTCTGGAAATCCGCGCCGACAACCTGGTTGCCGTTGATGAAATATGTGGGGGTCCCGGAGACTCCAACCGACTTGGCAAGTTCGAGATGTTCCTGTGCGAGTTTCTTTATCGAATCGCCATACCCTGCAACAGGCGGTTCGGCACTCTTCCCCTCAAATATTTCGTGATAAGCTTTTCCCCTGTCATCGGCATTCAGAATATAGTAAACCTTCGTAATGGCCCCCGGATGCGCAAACGGAGAAAAGAAGGTATACATGGTCACATCGGTCCTGTTTTTGAAGAAGTCGTAAGCTTTCCGGCAGTATGGGCAATCCGGATCCGTAAACTCGATAACTTCCGTTTTACCGTTCCCGGTCTTGACTGCCTTATCCAGGGGGAGGGTCTTCACCAGTTTCGCTGCAAGCTCACCCTTCCTTTCCGCGGTAAGGCTTTTGCCGGCCGCGGTGAATATTTCACCGAAAACGAGATACTCTTTTTCGGGATAGTAGTAGAATAGATTCAGCCCGGAAACCACCTCGTACAGACCTTTCACATCCGTTTGTCCAATGGATTCAAACGATAGATTAGGAAAGGCCTTGCGCAGGGAGACGTCGGGTTTTTCCACGACGGCTGGAGTTGAATGGGCGATGCAACCTCCGGCCAGCGTCAAAACCATACACATCCCGGCAAAATGCTTGATCAAGTCCAGCTTTTTCATTATAAGCGCTCCTTGGGTAAAATAATTATACGGTGATATCTAATTGCAGACCCGGTCCGATGAGCCTTGATAACTATTTCTCATCATTACCTTTATTTACTTAATGACGCAAAAAACGATTTCTTTTGGTATCGGGGGTTTTCACCTGTTACTTCAACCACCGGACCATCTTCAAGTAGTTCCAGTTCCCCCGAATCGTCTTCGTACTCTTCTTCTCCTACCGCCCAGGCGTAAAGTTTTTGCGAATCGCGGAGAAGAGGTTCTTCCGGAATATCGTATTGACGCTTCTGCATAGCCTCGTCATAAACGCCGATGCAACCGTGTGAAGCGGGTCGTCCCGGCAAGTCACGCGCGTGGATCCAGTAGGAAGCGTCGTCCTTACCCACATAAAACCTGAACGCATTGTCCATTGGATACTGTTCCGTTTCATCTTCGGTTTTATATAGAGATGAAGTATGGTTCCTGTCCCGGGCATCGACCCGGAACAGTCCGGTGGGGGTATTATGACCATCCATGCCGGTAGCGGCGGGCATGGAAAATTTCAACTTGCCGTATTCATATGCCCCCAGCCACTGCTCAGTGATATTAACGAGAATATACTTCGAATAGCGTTTTGCGGGTTCATGGAATGCCGGCATCGGGGTATACCCCCTGATCCGGGCAATCTCTTTTGGCGCCTTGATTGTCATGCCGGGATAAACATGGCGACGGTCGATCCGATTGAATCTTGCCACATATACCCAGTCCCTGCCGAACAAATTTTCCAGGGTGTCCTGCGGTCTGATGAATTTCGGCACCCATGGAATGGCGGCAAGGCTTGGATATTCAATTCGTGAAAGGTCTTCCCGCGCGGGGTCTTCCGGATTTGCACCCGGCTCCGATGTGGCGTAAGGCCTGTAAAGAACAATGACTGCAAACAAAACAACCATAAAAACAAACAATATCTTGCGTAGCATTCATCTGTTCCTTCAACAGCCTGCCGGGATAAAAAAGGTCACTGGAGCCATAACCCCATTAACATGTGCAAAAAATAACATCTTTTATACAGCCGGTCAAGAAAGATAGTCCTGCTGACAAGTTAACCAGGATACGGTAGATGTGAGTAATAACTGATATCTACCGGGCCTACTTCTCGATCCCTATGCGTGCAGCCACGCCGCTTCTGAAATAATGCTTGATTTCTTGCATTTCGGTAACCAGATCAGCAGCGGCGATTATTCTTTCGTGGGCGTTTCTGCCGGTCAGCACAAGTTCCACATCAGACGGCTTCGACTCCATAAGTGAAATTACTTCGTCAACCTGGATCAGCCCGCAGGCAATGGCTCCGTTTATCTCGTCCAGTATGACAAGCCCGTACTTCCCATCCGCCAGCGCCTGACCGGCATGGGCAACTCCTGCCCTGGCTTCGCGCACATCTTCGGGGTCGGGGGACTCTCGATTCACCCGCCCTTCCCTGCCGGTACGGATTAAGGTAAGATATGGAGCCAGCATCGGAGCGGCCAGATGCTCACCATAGGGCCCTCCCCCCTTCATGAATTGGATCATGCAGACATTCATCTTCCGGCCTGCGGCCCTTAACGCCAGTCCTAATGCAGCGGTTGTCTTTCCCTTGCCATTGCCCGTATAAACCTGTATTAACCCTTTTTCCAATTTCATTTTTGATCAACCATTCGTTGTTTGATTCAGAACTCAAAGCAATCATGCTTGACAGAAGGGCGGGCATCTGCTATTCAATAGCATGTCCGGGCGATTAGCTCAGCGGGAGAGCACTGCCTTCACACGGCAGGGGTCGCTGGTTCGAACCCAGCATCGCCCACCAAGATATTTTTCAGGCCAGGTAGAAATACCTGGCCTGTTTTCATAAAGATGAGTTCAAATATACATTACCTGATCAAACACTACAAGAGCAAACAACTTTTCCCGCCTCATATTGACCTCCCTTTTGGATCGTTACGCCCAACGGATCTTCTTTCATATGATGCAAAAACGACAATTCTGGGCCGTTTTCTCTGCAATATTTGCATACCAATTGACATAAAAAGTCCCTTTTACCTCATCTTTGAAACTAAAGCTCACCTTCAGAGATAAGACACAAAATATTTTTTCTTCCCCCCGGCACAATCCGCAAAAGTCCGATAATTATCCGGTTTAAAGACAAAACAACCACTTGGATCAACTTATATTCCAGACAAATCAAGATGCCAAATTACTATGTAATAATTTACCTTGGTTCCATACATTTTTCTTAGGATATTTTATCACTGGGTATATTATTTGCTTTTCAATTAATAAATTAACGCGACTGAAAGGCCAGTATTATGGTGAATAGTTATGAACATGCAGGCTTGATAAGGCAATTAATTTCTGAGTGATTTTTTTACGGGGTTTTCTACAGGAAACGATAGCAGGTCATATATAAGTTGCAAAGGTGAAAAACGAAATGGACAAAACAATTCTCCTGGTTGATGACGTTCAGATGTTCATCGAGATCCAAAGAGAATTCCTCCAAGGCTCTCAGGTCAATATAATTACCGCCAGAAACGGCCTTGAAGCGCTGGATGTCATAAAGAACAAAATACCCGACCTCGTCTTTATGGACTTGCACATGCCCAATATGGACGGTGCTGCTTGCTGTCGAGCTATCAAATCTGATCCCACCCTTCCCGGTGTGCCTGTTGTGATGGTAACGGCAATGGGTAAGACTGAGGATGCTGACTATTCTTTTACTGCCGGGTGTGATGATTTCCTGACTAAGCCTCTGGACAGGGACATTTTTCTTGAGGCCGCCAGGAAGTTTATCCCGTGTATAGACCGAAGGGAAAAACGCCGGCCGGTCCAAGCTGCCGGAGTTTTCAGCACAAATGAGGAAAGCATGGCTTTTACTCTTCACGATATAAGCGTTGGCGGGGTTTATATCGTTAGTGATTATGAGGCAACCCCCAGGAAAATCCTCAGGTTATATTTTACCATGCCGGACGGGACAAGCATCCAGTGTCACGGCAGGGTAGCCTGGGTAAACGGAATTGATTCAAAATTTCCAAAGGGATTTGGGGTGCAGTTTGCGCTGTTACCCAAAAAGGCTAAAGAGGTTATTTCTAATTTCATCGTTTCAAAGCAGTAATGCCGTCAAGTTTCAAGAATTACAAGGAGGCTGGAAATAACATGAACCCATCGCAATCAGAGCGTCTTTTAACCTATCTTAAGAACACACCGCTTCTGGAAGGTTACTGTTTGTCCATTTATCCATACGGCAAGTCTGCCATCCAGGATAAAATAAACAGGCATCTGTGCGGAACTCTGGGAATACAAAATCTTTGTCACAAAATCTGCCTGCCCGCTATAAATGTGGCCATAGAAGATGCCATGACAAGTAAGCAGCCTCTGTTCTTTCGCTGCCCTCTCGGACTCTTTTCCTTTGCAATCCCTTTATCCGACGATGCCTGCCTGGTCAGCAGCGGTATGCGCGAAAATTTGTTCGACCTCTACTTCCACGGTTCCGAGCAGTTTGAGTTCCTGAAAGAAAAACAAAATGTACACCCGTTTGAGATACTGGAACAGCTTGAAAAGCTTCCGGTCAGCAACGAAAAAAAGGTGCGGGAAACAATGACCAAGGTGGAACGTCTGATCATGTCATTTGCTACAGGTGAACGCTTGCAGGCGCCCGAATCAAGCAGCAACCTGGACAGTACTCTAATGAATGTCGCGGCGGAGATAGATGGGGCTGAAAACTTCAAAAAAGCATCGGCCGTATTTGGTGAAATGCTGGGCATCCTGCTTGATGTCCCATTGATTGCCCTGGTCATCAAAGACGAGGAGAGTAATTGTTGTCTTATAGAGACATGCTGGGGAACTTTCTCAGGACCTTCATACCTGTTCTCAAAAAATCTCCCGTTCCGGGAGAATAGGTATCTCCCTGTCCCCTTAAACTCGGAGGAGGTCAGGGATTTATTCCCAGGAACAGGCATGAGTAAGGCTTTATGCCTTCCGCTGTTCGAGAAAGAAGAACTATTCGGAATGGCTGTTCTGTTTGAAGTATCCTTATCTTCCAACGATCTGTCCGTTGTGGAAAATCTTTCCGCCAGGCTGGCGGTTAAACTGAGGAAAAGTTTAGGCAATCGCGAAGCCAACCGTCAGAAGCGCGACGTCAGACTGCTCGAAATGATCCGTACTCTGGCTCTGACGGAAAGCCAGGACGACCTGCTTCGATTGATAATGGAGATGTCCGCGGAACTGGTCGACGCCTCAAACGGCTCACTGATGCTGATTGACAAGAGCGCTAAAAAGCTCCATGTCAAATCATCCCTGGGGATAAATGCGGTTCTGGCAAAAAGCTTTTCCACCAAAATCGGCGAGGGGATAGCAGGCAAGGTTGCGGCCAGCGGTTCTCCCATACTGATAACCGATATTGAACAGGATCCGGAGTTGGGGAGAAAAAACCGGATAAGATTCGGGACTAAATCGTGCTTAAGTCTTCCCCTGCGTTTAAAAGGAACGATCATTGGTGTTCTAAACCTTGCGGACAAAAAAAGTAATGCTCCCTTTACACACGCCGATCAAGATATACTCTCCACTTTCATTGATCAGGCTATTATAATTCTTGAGCGAACCACGACCCTGAAAAAAGCGATCCTTAATACTATTACCGACCCTCTGACAGGTCTGTATAATCTGCGTTTCATAAGAAAACGGCTAAATGAGGAATTAAGTCGCTCAATTCGTTACAACCTGCAACTATCTCTGATAATTGTCAGTCTGGACAATAATAACACCTGTAACGACGCCCGTATACGCGCTCTTGCCGGCGGCGTTATGAAAGAAATTGCTCGGATTCTGAATGCGTCGCTGCGGGACATCGATCTTGTGGGTCGATTTGGCGAAGCGGAATTTTGCATAATTCTGCCATCAACCCCTAGGAAAGAGGCGGAATTGGTCGCTGAAAGAATCCAGCGAACCCTGAAGAAAGAACTGATTACCGGCAATGGGGCACAAAACCTCGATTTCATTACAACCAGCATCGGAATTGCATCCTTCCCCGATGATGGCGCATCACCCGGTGACATAATCAATGCATCTCGCGCAGCCCTTTCCCAGGCGGAAAATGAAGGGGGTAATAAAATATGCTCTTCAAACGCCAGGAGCTGATTCATCGCATATGCTGTAACACCATCGATTTGGGAGCAATGGTTAAGATTATGGCTAAACTGGTTTTCAGGTAACAGTCGGCAAGAATTCTAAATTCAAGAACAGGGAAGCTTATGGAAGCGGCGAAAGGCTTTTTGGCTGATTTTATCAACAAAAAGCTTACACTACAAAAACTATCCGTTCAGACGGGAAAGGCAGGGGAAGCTGCTGACTGTCTGGCAATAGCCAGATACAAGACAGCTCTGCTTTGTCTTATGAAAAACAGCCGGCAGGATCTGAAGGATATAATAAGGCTTTCGCCACCGCACTTGAGCGAGCGCCAGGCGACTGAAGAATTCCTGAAAAATGTTTCAAGTGCGGCTGACGAGTTCGCCGATGAGTTCGCCAAATCCATCGAAGCGTTTTCCCGGATTGTTCTATGGGAAGAAAATAAATGCCTGGACAAATTTCCCGAGCATTTTAAAGTGGAGCTCGATTTGGCAATGAAAGAGTTATTCCCGGACGCAGCGTCGTGGGGGAATATCGTATGGGATGCAATTATAAAAAACGCGGGGGATTTCCTTTCGAAAAACTATAACGATACATTGACGCTCGCCATATATAGCAGGGCTGTGACTATTCTTGTCAGTCAGGATAATAGAATTGCCAGGCTGTTCTTCGAATCGTTCAGGACCGATGTTGTCAAGGCAATAGTAATAAACATTATACAACCGATGGCGCATTCGCTGGGAGACGAAATACCCATGGATGAGATTCATCGACAAATTCTTCTGGAAAAGCTTTCCTTGTTACAGACATCACTTTTGGCCGCTTAAGCATTCAGCCAAATCCGGACAATAGCGGTGGATTCTAAAAAAACATTGGTGGGTTATGATGTCAGATGCTGAAAATTCAAAAAAAAGACCGATGATCCTTATTGTGGATGATGACCAGCTGGTAAGGGCCACTTTCCAGGATGTCCTGAATGAAAATGGGTTCCTGACCGCCACAGCCCAGGACGGCGACTCCGCCATCAGCAGTTTCAAGGAGTTGCAACCTGACCTGATTCTCCTTGATCTGTTCATGCCGGGGAAAGACGGCATTATGACGTGCCAGGAGATCCGCGGTTTTCCCGAGGGGAAATATCTGCCGATAGTTATGGTAACGGGGATGAGTGATACCGAGCTGATTCACCGCGCATTCGAGGCCGGCGCCACGGATTTCGTTGTTAAACCCGTCAAACCCGAGTTGCTGGTTTATCGTATTCACTATATGCTCAGGGCCAGCCGAAGCATAAAAAATCTCGCTGAGAGTGAAGAACGACTGGCATCTGCTCAACGCATCTCCCATCTTGGAAACTGGGAATTGAATCCTGCCACGGGCATGTTCAGGGGATCTGAAGAGATGTTGAGGATACTGGGTTTAAGCCAGGGCTCGCCATTTTTCTCATTTGAAAACTTCCTTTTCACCATAGAACCGTCGGACAGGCATTTTGTGGCGTCCGGTCTGGCAAATACGTTCAGGCAGAAATCCACCTGCTGTTTCGAATTCCGGGTAAAATGCCCAGACTCTTCGCTGCGTGTGGTGCGGCTGCAGGGGCATGCGGATATGGAAGTTCCCGGGAAGTTGCCGCGGATTCTGGGCACACTGCAGGAAGTTACCGAAATGAGACAGGTTGAAGACAATCTCAGAATGCTCAAGGAAGCTGTCGATTCCCTGCCTATCGGAATTACCTTTAGTGATATAACCGGAAAAATTATTTATTCGAATCCCGCCGAGGCGGAAATCCATGGTTATTCTCCTGAGGAACTTATCGGCAGAGACGCAAATCAATTTGCCCCTCAAAACCAACGTAAGCCGTTAACGTCCGATCAGTTGAACAACATGGGACTCATGAATAGGGAGAGTATTAATATCCGCAAGAGTGGCGAAGTATTTCCGGTGCAGCTAACTTCGCTTGCCGTCAGGAGCAGCGACGGCAGGTGCCTGGGAATTGTCACCATCTGTGAGGATATCACTGGCCGAAAAGAGACCGAGAAAAAAATCCATCGTCTTGCTTATTACGATGCGTTGACAGGGCTTCCCAATCGCGGGATGTTCCTTGACCGGCTGCACCAGGCCCTGGCTTTTGCCCATCGCGAGGAACGCAGCGTCTGCCTCGTCTTCCTCGACCTCGACAATTTCAAGGACGTCAATGACACATATGGGCACGATTTTGGAGACAAGCTGCTCATTCAAGTTGCTGAAAGGCTGAACGATACCATGCGCGAATCCGACACCCTCGCCAGGCTCGGCGGAGACGAGTTCGTCGTGATTCTCTCATCGGTGACAAACCATGAAACCATCGCAAATGCCGCCCAGCGAATAATGTCGGTTTTTTCACTTCCATTCCTGATCGATGATCGAAAGATATACAGCAGCGTCAGTGTCGGAATAGCAGTCTATCCAGATGACGGCATCGATACGGAAAGCCTTCTCAAGTGCGCGGATACTGCCATGTACCATGCAAAGGAAGAGGGGAGGTCCCAATACCGGTTTTTCTCAGCTGAGATGAATCAGAAGATCATGCGCAGGGTATTGCTCGAAAACAGCCTGCGCCAGGGGCTGGATCGGCAGGAGTTTTTTGTGCATTATCAACCCCAATGGGATTTGAAAACATCCAGAATGGTGGGTGTCGAGGTACTGCTCAGGTGGCAAAGCCTCGATTTCGGGCTCATGCCGCCTTCCGAATTTATCGCGCTTACGGAAAATTCCGGTCTAATTTTCGATCTGGGCCAATGGGTCCTGCGCACGGCATGCATCCAGGCCAAAAACTGGGCTTTGGCCGGACACCATGATTTCAAGGTGGCGGTTAATATCTCCGGGAAGCAGTTAAGGCAACCCGATTTTCTGGATATGCTCAGCAGGGTACTGCATGAATCAGGCGTTGAGCCGAAAGCACTTGAACTTGAATTCACGGAAAGCGTCGTTATGGAGGATGCCGAAAAAACCATCGACACTCTCAGGGCTCTCAAAAAATTGGGTGTGCAGCTGAGCATCGATAATTTCGGCACAGGCTACTCATCATTGAATTATCTGAAACATTTTCCCATCGACCGGATCAAGATCGACCGTTCATTTGTCGCAAACCTTGACAGCAGCAATAATGACGCGCCGCTTGTTGAGGCGATCATTTCCATGGGCCACAGTCTGAACAGAAAAGTTCTGGCCGAAGGGGTCGAAAACAGCGATCAATTGCGTTTTCTGACTACGCTTGGGTGTGATGAGGTCCAGGGGTTTTATCTGGCCATGCCGATGACCGCTGATGATCTCACCAAAAGGCTGGAAGACCCGCACGGGAAAAACAATGACAGGCTTCCATCCGCCAACTGATATGATAAATCAACAGGAAGAAAGCCATATCAGCGGGATCGATACCAGCAAATCACGAACATGATGCAGAATAAGATGGGCTCCGATTTACATCCTCAGTTGACAAGTAATTTCCTGAATATCATTTCCGGTCTGACAAGCTAATTATTTTATTTTCCCAGCCTGTTGTTCTTTTTCATGCGCTTACCTTTTGCCTGAAAAAAGATTGGAAAAT
Source organism: Geobacteraceae bacterium (assembly GCA_041495805.1). GTDB lineage: Bacteria > Desulfobacterota > Desulfuromonadia > Geobacterales > Geobacteraceae > JBGQDJ01. The sequence continues at coordinate 38 of JBGQDJ010000032.1, read as the reverse complement.
TCTATTAATTTAACTTGACAATTCTTTAGAATACATGT
>JBGQDJ010000031.1:0-12758 GCA_041495805.1 Geobacteraceae bacterium | reverse complement strand
GGAGAGGGGGAGTTCAGGGCCGACTACCGTGAGGTCGATCCCATCCTTTCGGGCAAAGGCAAGGAGCCCTGCCAGATCATCGACCTTGATGTCGATATTCTCGGCCAAGAGTCCGGTGCCGGGATTGCCGGGAGCGCAGTAAACCTTCTCAACCAGCGGCGATTGGGCTATCTTCCAGACCAGGGCATGCTCCCTCCCGCCGCTGCCGATAACGAGGACTTTCATTGATTTCTCCGAAAAATTAATTCTGGATTTAGTTGAGAAGATCAAGAAACGTGGATTTTTCGCAAGATCAAGGCTGTCAAGGAATCCCTTGTGCGGCGTAGCAGCGCTACGCCGCACAAGGGATTCCGAAGATTTACGCAGAGATTGCGAAAAAGCCGCGTTTCTCCCTCAGTGCCTGAAGTGCCTCATACCGGTAAAGACCATCGCCATTCCATGCTCATCGGCCGCCTTAATCACCTCTTCATCGCGGACACTCCCCCCCGGCTGGATGATTGCCGTGACCCCGGCTTCGGCCGCGGCATCCACGCCGTCGCGGAAAGGGAAGAAGGCATCGGAGGCAAGGACCGTCCCCTTGGTGGGGAGCTGTGCCTTTTGTACCGCGATCCTGGAGGAATCGACCCGCGACATCTGGCCGGCGCCGATCCCCACTGTCTGATCACTGGTGGTGAAGACGATGGCATTGGACTTTACATGCTTGCAGACCTTCCAGGCAAAATCGAGGGCGGTCAGTTCATCGGCGGTAGGCTTCCTTGCCGTGACCACCCGGCAAGCGGCCGCTCGTACTATCCCCAGGTCACGTCCCTGGATGAGGAGTCCGCCGACGACCTTTTTCATGTTGTAACCTTCCCCCCCATGGCCGGTAAGGATCGGCACCTGCATGACCCGGACGTTTTTCTTGGCCTTGAAGATTTCCAGGGCCTCTTCGGTATAACCGGGGGCAATGACGGCCTCGAGGAATGTGGATGACAGCTCCTGTGCCGCCGCTCCGTCAACGATCCTGTTGAAGCCGACGATCCCGCCGAATGCGGAAAGCGGATCACATTCACGCGCCTTCAGGTATGCCTCCAGAGGCCCCTTGGCAAGTGCCGCCCCGCACGGATTGGTATGCTTGATGATGACAGCGGCTGCCCGGTCATGGAACTCCTTGACCGTCTCTATGGCTGCATCCAGGTCGATGATGTTGTTGAACGAGAGCTCTTTCCCCTGCAACTGTTCGGCATTGGCCACACAGGGTTCGCGCACACCTTTTTCCACATAGAAAGCGGCCGACTGATGGGGGTTCTCACCATAGCGGAGGTCCTGGGCCTTTCTCACCTGTATGGTGAATGTGGCGGGATACTCCTCGGCTTTCTCCCCGAGACGCATCCCCAGATAGTTGGAAATGGCCCCGTCATAGGCCGCCGTATGCTGGAACACCTTGACCGCAAGTTCAAAATTGGTCTTGACCGATACAGAGCCGTTGTTTTCGGCCATCTCGGCGAGCACCAGGCGGTAGTCCGCGTGCTCCACTATGACGGTGACATCGGGATAGTTCTTTGCCGCGCTGCGAAGCATGGTGGGGCCGCCGATATCGATATTCTCGATGGCGTCCTCCATGGTGCAACCCTCCTTCTCCACGGTAGCCTCGAAGGGATAGAGGTTCACCACCACCATGTCGATAGGCTCAATGCCGTGCTCCTTCATCTTCGCCACATGGGCGGGATTGCTCCGCATCCCAAGCAGACCTCCGTGCACCTTTGGATGCAGGGTCTTGACCCTGCCGTCCAGCATCTCGGGAAAGCCGGTGTACTGGGAAACATCCATGACCTCCACCCCCGCATCCCTGAGGAGTTTGGCGGTCCCGCCGGTGGAGAGAATCTCAACCTTTTGCCTGGCCAGTTCCTTGGAAAACTCGACAATGCCGGTCTTATCGGATACGCTTATCAACGCGCGTGTGATCTTTGACATGAATTCAACTCCTTTTTTACGTGAAGCAAAGCCTGACTTCTCAAACCTCACTCTACTCTACACTAATTATAGTTGAGGGAAATTCATCTGCTCCAGAAAATGCTTTTCAAAGGCAGGGGTGCCTGAAAGGGGTATGACCCTTATACTTTTCGCGAGCTTTTCAATCTCTTCGATTCCGCCTGAGGTGCATATCGACCTTCCTACTCCGGCCAATGCCCCTTCCCGGATAAAGCTGCATACATTTACCATCTTTTCGGGTAAAATTCCAACGTTTTTTAACGCTCCAGGATCCAGCATAGCACCGAATGAGCCGGTTAGAACCACCTCCTGCACGGCCTCGCGCGGCATGCCCGACCGGTCGAAAAGAACCTCCATCCCTGCCCTGATTGCGCCCTTTGCCAGCTGCACCTGTCGGATGTCCTTCTGTTCCAGGCTGATTACACGTTTCGCATCCCGGTAGATGACAAAGGCTGCTTCATTGTCAATATCGATGATCCGGTTGGCCAGGTTGGAGGAGATTTCAGACGGCGACCGGAGGCGTCCTGTTTGATCGAGCAGACCCATTCGCAGTAGTTCCGCAATGGTCTCCAACACCCCGGAGCCGCAGATCCCCAGAGGCGGTCCTCCACCGATTGTGGCAAGCCGCACCCTTTCCCCTTCCAGACTGACCCCGCTTATCGCCCCGGCCAGTGCCGCCATGCCGCACGTCAGGTTCCCTCCTTCGAAAGCGGGCCCTGCCGCGGCGGATGTTGCATATACCTTCTCCCCCAGCGCAAGGGCAATTTCTCCGTTGGTCCCGAGATCCAGGAAAAGACGGGGACCGGAGACCGGGCCTTCGCGCGCTGAAGCGCTCCGGCGCACAAGCGGGGACAGGGGACAGGTAACATCAACCCCATAGAGGAAGCCCACCAGGTCGCCGCCGACAAATCCGCCCGGCAGGGGGAAGATGTATGCGGGAACCGCCATATCCCACCCCAGCTCAGCGCTGTTCATCATCCGGCCGGTGGTAAAGAGGGGACGATAGGGGGGGAAGGCAAGGGATTCTACCGGCAGCCCCAGGAGAATATGCTCCATGGCCGGGTTGCCGGCAACGGCGACGATCTTCAGGTCAGAGGTGTTCGCTCCGACACCGGCGCAGAGTTCCAAGGCCATTTGCTCCAGCACCCCGTTTACAGACCCTTTCATCTCCAGCAGGGCCCCTTCCGAATGCAGGGCAGCATCAAGGCGCGACACCACGTCCAGGCCGAATTTCCGCTGCGGATTGAGCCCCCCTGTCATTGCCAGCCGTTCCCCTGTCAGCGGATCGAACAATGCAGCGGCAATGGTAGTGGTCCCGAGATCGTATGCTATGGCGAGTTTTTCAGACAAATTCAACCATCCGCTCCCTGCGGCCGAGCACTTCGCCGAAACAAACGCGTGCGATCATTCGTAATATTATTTACGGACAAGCTCTTAGAAAGGTTAACCCTTCCAGCTTCAGCCTTCAGCCTTCGACCTTCAGCTTTTTACATACACCCTCGGCACCCTCTTGCTGATGCCGCAGAATATCTCGTACGGAATGGTCCCAGTCTTTTCCGCCAGCTCTTCCGCATGGATGCAGTTTCCTTCCCGGTCGCAACCGAGAAGCGTCACATCGTCTCCCAGAGCCACTCCGGGGATTTCACTCACATCCAGCATTATCCAGTCCATGCAGACCGTGCCCGTGACCCTGGCCCGCTTCCCTCTTACAAGCGCTTCCCCCCTGTTGGTCAGGGCGCGGCTGTAACCGTCTGCGTAACCGACCGGCACACTGGCAATAAGGGTCTTTCCCTCCGCCACATAACGCCTGGCGTAGCTTACGCTGGTTCCCGGCTCCACCCACTTGAGCATTGCCACCTTGCTTTTCAGCCGCATCACCGGCTTCAGGTCGACCTTTCCCCGGAAATCATCGGACGGCAGAGCTCCATACAGGGCAATCCCCGGCCGAACCAGGTTGCAGAACGGCATCTCGCGGCTGATGGCGGCGGCGCTGTTGGCAATATGGATATAGCGGGGAGAGAGCCCATGCTCACCGGCAACAGCGATCACACGGGCGAACATTTCGCTCTGCCGATCGGTGTAATCGCGGCTATCCCCGTCCAATTCGTCCGCTGAAGCGAAGTGGGAGATAATCCCCTCCAGCTCGAGATTCTTCATCCCCTTCAGTTTCTCGAAAAACTGGGGGGCATCCTTGTAAGAAATCCCCAGCCTCCCCATGCCGGTGTCTATCTTCACATGGACCTTCGCCTTCCGGTAGAGCTTTCCCGCCACATAATTCAAAAGTCTCGCCTGTTCCGGAGAAAAGATGGCGGTTGAGAGGTTGAAGCCTATGCACTTCTTTTCCTGCCCCGGATAGAGCCCCCCCAGCACTAGCACGGGACGGTCGATGCCGCTCTTTCGCAGTTGAATCCCCTCGGCCAGAAAGGCGACGCCGAATGCGTTCACATCGAGGGACTCCAGCTCCGAGGCGATATCCATGAAGCCGTGGCCGTAGGCATCCGCCTTGACTACAGCGAGGATGCCGCACCCCTTGGGAATAATCTTTTTTATCTGCGCAAAATTATGGCGCAAAGCGGAGAGGTCGATTTCCGCGACAGTAGGACGACTTTCCATAAATGAATCCATTTCATGTTTCATGCTTCCGGTTCCCGGTTCAACTCACAAGCTGTCAGCCGTTAGTTTCCACGCCCCGTTCTCCAGTTTTGTATCATTTCTCCCCTGGAGTGTAAAGGCAAAACCGGCGATGAAAAACCGGAAAACCGTTGACTTCCCCCGGAAATTCATTTAGCCTGAAAATGTGCGCAGTGAATTATAGGCCAGCTGGGGGAGTTCGCAAGAACTGAGATGGGCTTCGCCCAAACCCTTTGAACCTGATCCGGCTCATCCCGGCGTAGGAAAGCGGCATAACTTCCGATTTTCAGAAACTGTCAGGGAAGCCGTGACCTTATGTCTCGGCTTTTTGCGTTTTCTGACAACTACATTTACTCACACGAAGCCACGAAGCCACAACCAAAGTAGGTGCTTCTAAGCGAGAAATCGATCTGTTGCCAAGAAAAAAACATCAATCGATATGCTGTTCATTAATGTACCATTATAATCTTTAGTTTTCCTTCGTGATCTTTGTGGCTTTGTGTGATATCCGCCTTTATTAGGTTTATTAATCATTTTCAAGCAGTGCAGTCCGGGACCCGAAAATGGAGCGCAAACAGGATTTCTTGAGGCTGGTCGTGGACAAGGGATGCCCCGCTTTCAGCCTGAACGGTGTTTATCTCATCACCGACCAGGGCGACCAGCTCGCAGAGCGGGTTCAGAGCGCCCTTTCCGGCGGCATATGCGCTGTCCAGTACCGCAACAAGAAAAAGAAGGACGGCGACTGGTTCAATACGGGAAGGGCGATCAAAGAGCTCTGCGAGAAGGCAAAAATCCCCTTCATCGTCAACGACGATCCGGTGCTGGCCATGGAGATAAATGCCGACGGCCTCCATATTGGCCAGGAAGACTGTGATCCGGTCGAGGCCCGCCGGCTGCTGGGACCGAAGAAAATAATCGGCGTCACCGCCCATAACCTGGATGAGGCTATCAAGGCGGAGGCATCAGGGGCCGATTATATAGGCTTCGGCGCCATGTATCCCACATCGAGCAAGGAAATTCAACACCTGCCGGGACCCGAAGGCCTGGCCACGGTCAGGGACAAAATCAGGATTCCCATCGTTTGCATCGGCGGCATCAATCGCGACAATGCCGCTCCAGTTATCGACGCGGGCGCGGATGCCGTTGCTGTGATTTCAGCGATACTTGGAAGCCGTGAGCCTGGCCTGGCTGCAAACGAACTTTCGCTTCTCTTTAACCGGAGAGCGGATTTCCCGCGCGGCAAGGTCCTGACCATAGCAGGCAGTGACTCCGGGGGCGGAGCTGGGATCCAGGCGGACCTCAAGACAATCACCCTCCTTGGCTCCTACGGGGCATCGGCGATTACCGCCCTGACCGCCCAGAACACCCGCGGCGTCAGCGACATTCACGCCCCACCCCCAGCTTTCGTGGGAGAACAGCTGGATGCGGTCCTTTCCGACATCTCCATCGATGTGGTGAAGACCGGAATGCTCTTTTCACCGGAAATCACCGCGGTGGTGGCGGATAAGCTGCGTGAATACGACCGGAAGATTGTCGTGGTCGACCCGGTAATGACCGCCAAGGGGGGCGGATCTCTCATGGCCAGGGAATCGCTCATCATCCTCAAAGAACGCCTCATCCCCATTTCCTACCTCCTGACCCCGAATATTCCGGAAGCGGAGAGACTTACCGGTCTCTCCATAATCGATGAAGAGGGTATGCAGGAGGCTGCACGGATGCTCTGCCGGATGGGAGCAAGAAATGTTCTGGTCAAGGGTGGGCATCTCCCAGAGGGGACAGCGCTGGATATTCTCTTCGACGGCAGCGCCTTCGTCCGCTTTCCGGTGCCGAGAATCCTCACGAAGAATTCCCACGGCACCGGCTGCACATTGGCATCGGCCATAGCGGCCTTTCTCGCCCAGGGAGAACCGCTCCCATGCGCCGTGGCGCGCGCCAAGGAGTATGTTACCCTGGCCATAAAGCTCGCCCAGCCGCTGGGTAAAGGACACGGGCCGGTCAACCATTTCCTCGCGGCCAAAGAGATAAAAGACAGGTAAAGGTAGAGGTAGAGGTAGATAAAATCATGTTCAAGTCGTTTAAAGAGATGCCGGTCTGGCAACATGCCATTGAAGTTGCCGAAACAATCCACAATCTGACCGACAACCTTCCGAAAAAGGAAGATTACGGTTTTACCTCACAAATTCGCCGTTCTGCCCTCAGCATATCCGCCAATATTGCCGAGGGTTACGGCCGTAAGCATACGCTGGATAAAATCAATTTTTACTATAACGCACGTGGTTCCTTGACTGAAACCCAGAGTCACCTTGAATACGCGAAAAAGGTCGGCTATATTTGCATAGAAGACGTGTTAATCGTTGATGAAACTCTCATCAAACTCTATCACGAGGTCAATAAGATCATTACAACATTGAGAGACTCATCTGTTTAGTCTTTACCTTTACCTTTACCTCTACCTAGGAGATAATCGTGACTCAACTGGAATACGCCCGCAAGGGGATCATTACCGATAAGATGCTGGAAGCCGCCCTGGTCGAAGGGGTTGCCCCGGAATTCATCCGTGACGGCATCGCTGCCGGGAACATCATCATCTGCCACAACATCAAACACCTGAACGGCTCCCCACTGGCTGTTGGCCGGGGGCTTCGCACCAAGGTCAACGCCAACATCGGCACTTCGGCAGATGACCTTGACATCGCCAAGGAGTTGGAAAAGGCAAGGGTTGCGGTACAAAGCGGCGCGGATGCCATCATGGACCTCTCCACAGGGGGACCCATGGACGAGATCCGCCGGGCCATCATTGCCGAGACCGGCGCCTGCATCGGCTCGGTCCCCATTTACCAGGCCGCCCTCGACGCAGTGCGGATCAGGAAAAAGGCAATAGTGGACATGACCGTGGAAGATATCTTCGCGGGTATCATCAAGCATGCGGAAGATGGGGTTGACTTCATCACGGTACACTGCGGCGTAACGAGGAGCACGGTGGAGCGGATGAAGGGGGAAGGGCGGATCATGGATGTGGTCTCTCGCGGCGGCGCCTTCACCATCGAGTGGATGACTTACAACAACCGGGAAAACCCGCTCTACGAGAATTTCGACAGGCTCCTGGAGATCACGAAAGAGTACGATATGACCCTCTCCCTGGGGGACGGGTTCCGGCCCGGCTGCCTGGCTGACGCAACGGACCGCGCCCAGATATATGAGCTGATCCTGCTGGGGGAGTTGACCCAACGGGCCCAGGACGCGGGGGTGCAGGTGATGATTGAGGGGCCTGGGCATGTCCCCATAAACCAGATCGAGACCAACATCCTTTTACAGAAGAGGCTCTGCCACGGCGCGCCGTTTTATGTGCTGGGGCCGCTGGTCACCGATATCGCCCCCGGCTACGACCATATCACCTGCGCCATCGGCGGTGCCATGGCCGCGGCCGCGGGGGCGGACTTCCTCTGCTATGTGACCCCCAGCGAACACCTCCGCCTCCCCACCGTTGAAGATGTCAGGGAAGGGGTCATGGCCGCCCGGATAGCCGCCCATGCCGGCGACATCGCCAAAGGTGTAAAGGGTGCCATGGAAAAGGATATAGCCATGGCGCGCTGCCGCAAGAAGCTCGACTGGGAAGGGCAGTTCAACCTCGCCATGGACCCGGAAAAAGCGCGCCGGCTTCGGGCTGAGTCAGGGGTGGCAGACCACGGCGCCTGCACCATGTGCGGTGAATTCTGCGCCTACAAGGTGATGGACGACGCCATGGGAAAAGAGCGCACATAATAAAAAAAGCCCCGGTTTTGCCGGGGCTTTTTTTTGCCGAATAAATTACTCTATTCAAGCTTTGGTTACGTTTGCCGCCTGCAGGCCTTTCGGCCCCTTGGTCACTTCGAACGTTACTTCGTCACCTTCAGCGAGGGATTTGAATCCGTCGCCGGTGATGGCGGAGAAATGCACGAACACGTCTTCGCCATTCTCCTGCTCGAGAAAACCAAACCCCTTGCTGTCATTGAACCATTTCACTTTACCTTTTACCATTTGCTCTCTTTCTCCTGATACTTCCTTTTTAATTTCATCCGGGAATGTCCACGGATGTTGTGACCTAAGAACTTTGTGCAAAAATGAGTCAAGAACCTATTGAACATAAAATATCTTCAGTATTTGCGGAGCTGAAGTGAATGTGCGGCCTGTTACTTTTTCTTTCCCTTCTTTGCCGGAGTCTGCACTGCTTCCTTGAGAGGCTTGCCGACGGTGAAACTGACTGCCTTGCGAGCGGGGATCTTGAGTGCGGCGCCGGTTTGCGGATTGCGGCCGATTCGGGCCTTTCTCTCCGTTACGCCAAATGACCCGAAGCCCACCAGCGTAACCTTGTCGCCAGCCTTCAGCGCCTCTGTCACGCCTGCGAGGAATGCATTGGCGGCCTTGTCGGCCTGCGCCTTCGTAATACCTGCATCTTTTGCGATCTTGTCCACCAGGTCTGCCTTAGTCATGTCTTGCCCTCCTTTTTGATGATGCGGGTTATTGCCGCTGGAATCCTTGTGAATAGGCAGACCATATCGGTTTACGGACTGCATCTGCCTTCAGTTCTTGTTTATACATGGATTTACGGAGTTTGCAACAAAAATATTTATACTTTCGAAATTATTTTGCAACCGGGAATGAACTGCTGTCTTGAAGTTATCAGAGAATATAAGCTCACCACGGAATAATCACAAAGTTATAAGTATACACGCAATCCGTAGAAGATTCCGCGCAATCGGTCATAAAGTGTTACCCACCGTGGATTCACTTCCCATTGCGCACTGCTGAGGTCACCACCACATTTCACTGGTTAAACCGGAGGAGATGGGTTATTATCTTTAAAATCATTCTAATTTATTGTATATGCTTGACTAAGCAGTTATTTCTTTAATTCCGTGAACACATGATATTTGACAGTGAATCGTTTAAATCATAAATGATAACGAATCGGATTCTAAAAGGAGGAAAAAATGCAAGACCAAGCAAAAGGTGTAAATTGTATTTCGGATAAATTTTCCATAACATTCATCCGGAGTTGTGGGAAACAGGGAGCGAAAAGCGTATCCCTGATGCTCTTGCTGGTTTTCTTCCTAATACCAATAGGCATACCACAAGCCCTTTGTGCAACACTCACCGTTCAATTGCCCGGCAGCGGAACCGGTTCCGTCAACAGTTCACCATCGGGGATGACTTGTCCCGGCGCCTGTTCTGGCGATTTTACCTCCGTTACACTCTCCGCCAATCCTAACGGTGATTCCGTCTTCAGCGGATGGGGAGGCGCCTGCGCAGGTATGGAGAATTGCACACTCACTCTTTCCGGAGCCACTACTGTAACCGCTGTCTTCACTCTGAAATCATCGCCCGTCCATGTGGGGGGCTCCTACTACGGAGCGCTGCAGAAAGCTTATGAAACCGTCCCCGAGGGTGGCGTTGTCATGGCCGTTGCCCAGGACCAGCCTGGGGACCTCAACCTTAACAAGGGGATCGGCTTTACCATCAAGGGTGGTTATGACGCCGGCTTCTCATCGAATGCAGGCAATGTTACCAATATCAACGGCACGGTCAGCCTCGCCACCGGAAACATGACCGTGGAGAACCTTGCCATAGGCCAGTCCCTCTCCTCCACGCCAACCGCACCCCCAACCGGATTAACAGCTTCACCGGGTAGCGGCCAGGTCAGTTTATCCTGGGGTAATGTTCTCGGGGCCACATCATACAATGTATACTACTCAACGACCATGGGTGTCACCAGGGAATCCTTATCAAAGGTGACAGGCATATCCGGCACGTCACAAACCGTCACCGGCCTCACCAACAGCACCACATATTACTTCGTGGTGACCACCGTCGGCGCCAGTGGCGAGAGCATCGAATCTGCCCAAGTCATAGTCACCCCCGTTCAGGCTGCGCCTGCGGCTCCCACCGGCGTATCAGCCACGGCGGGCAACGGCCAGGTATCCGTATCCTGGGCTCCGGTCACTGGCGCCACCTCGTACAATATCTATTATAATACTTCATCATCAGGCTCTACAAAGATCACGGGTGCAACCAATCCCAAAGTCATATCCCTTGCCAACAACTCAACCTACTGGTTCGTGGTGACCGCTGTAGGCACCGGCGGCGAGAGCGCTCAATCCTCTCCCGCCGTCCCTGCAACACCGGTCGTTCCGCCTGTCTCCGATCTAGTCGGGACCTGGAATTTCATGAGGTTTGCCGCCGGCCCCGGCGTAACCAACGGCACCGAGCACGGTTGGGTGAGGGGAAACGCCACCATCGCGGCAAACGGAGCGGTTACGGTCAATTCAATTCTGAAAAGCTCAGGCAGCACCACCCCCCCTCCCGTCGGAGCTATGTCCTGGACAATGGATGCAGTAAGCGGCGTTGTCACACAGGTAGGGGATAATGCCCTGGATAGCGGCAACCATGGGGTCATGGCGGCCAACAAGCAGGTAATCGTCGGAAACGGCAGCATCGACAGCGATCGTGCCATCTATGTCTGCGTGAAGCAGGTAGGCGTATCTTTCTCCAATGCGGATTTGACAAATAAACCCTTTGTCTACCACCAGCTCTTCAGCGGTGCGAACAACGAGTGGCAGTACGGGGCCGGAAACGTGGACAACTTACTTCAGGTGGTTCTCACTTCCATGACCGACCCCAGTGGGACCACCCCGAATCCCGGAATCGTGGACACTCTCACCTTGAACAGTCAAGGGATCATGACCTCAACCCAAGTAACTGGCAACCAGGAATGGGGTATAATGACCCCTGACAAAAGAAATATATTCGCCATCCAGAGCGAAAGCGACAACCTGGGAACTTCCTTTGTTTTCAGGATCATTCAGTTAACCGGCCAGACCTTCACCCAGCCGGACCTGGCCGGGATCTGGCGCGACCATACCCTTGTCAGCAGCTTAAGCGAACCATTCTGGGAGTACGACCTGGATTCTGTTACCAATGCAGGTGTCGGTAGCCACCTGGCTACTATCGACAGCACGGGGAATACTATCCCTTCGACCAAGACCTCCACACTGACACTTGGAACGACCGTGACTATAACCCGTTCCGACAAACCTTACAGGCACGGTCAGGTTTCATTCAACAAGGACATGCTTGTCATGACCGGCACTAGTGGTACCGACCTTTACTCACTTTCCATTGGCCTGAAGCAGTGACTGGAACCTCCGGATAAGGAGTGACCTGATCCAAACAAAAGCCCCGTGTCCCATAGGCACGGGGCTTTTCCATTTCCTGTCTTTTCCCTGGTTGTATTGGTGCGGCTAATGTAATAAAATTCAGGGACGTTACCTTTCAATCCACAGACCCATCAAACTGCTTCACAGCCCATATCCGACAAAGGGGGGAAAATGGCCAATCTGAACCTTCTGGCGATCATGTTCTGCGCGGGGGTAACCATCGCCCTGCAGCCGTCGATAAATTCGAGACTGGCGCAAAAGGTGGGGGTGCTGGAGAGCGCATGCGTCTCCTTCGCGGTCGGGACACTCTTCCTTCTGACTGTAGTTCTCCTGACCGGCAGGGGGAACCTCAGGGGAGTTATCGGCGCCTCATGGTGGGAACTGACCGGCGGGGTGCTCGGTGCGATCTTCGTATCGGCCACCATCTTCGTCGTGCCGCGCATCGGCACAACCGCAACCATGGCCGCGACAATAGCGGCGCAGCTGATCACCGGCGCGCTTCTCGACCATTTCGGCGCCTTCGGGATAAAGGAGGTCCATTTCGATCTGAAGCGGGCTTGCGGATGCGCGCTTCTTGCCTGTGGAGTCATCCTGATCGGGAAACGCTGAACCCGCTACGGCGAATGCATATCCCCCACGGAGCGGCAACGGAAAGGATCTTGACATGAAAACCAGGCGCATAGTTCTGATCATCGCACCTTTGCTGGCTATGCTGCTTACACAACCGGCCCGGGCCGATGCTGCAGCGGTCATGGAACTCTACGGCACCTTCCATGCCATGGGAGTCATCGTCACCCTCACGGCGGGCGAAGACCCTGACCAGGACGCAGCGGCCTCACTCTCCTACCGGGTCTCAGGGAACGGCAACTACCGGCAGGGTCTGCCCCTCTCCCGGGTGAGCGCCGGCCGCTTTGTCGGAAGCCTCTTCCGTCTCTCCCCTGGGACCTCTTACGACGTAAGCGT
>JBGQDJ010000030.1:0-13017 GCA_041495805.1 Geobacteraceae bacterium | reverse complement strand
TTTCCATACAATCCTGTCAACCATTCCCGGCAAGAATCGTTCTTTTATAAATATGGACGATGTGCGCAAAGGAACCGAACCTGGATACGACCGAACAACTCAATCATTTCCTGGCCAGCGTGGAACGTCGGGCATTCCGGATGGCCTTCATTGCCGTCAGGGATGAAGATGAGGCTCTGGATATCGTTCAGGAGGCAATGTTCGCCTTTGTGAAGAGATACAGAGAGCGGCCGGCGAATGAATGGCCCCCTCTTTTCCAGCGGGTTCTGCATAGCCGCATAATCGACACTATCCGCAGGAATGCTGTCAGGAATCGTTTTCGGGTCTGGTTCGGCTTTGCCGGGGATAACAGCGAAGATGGAGGCCCGGACCCGATCCAGAGGCTTCCCGACAGAGACACCCCCGACCAGTCGGTCCTGTTGGAAAACAAGGTATTTTCCGCTGCCCTGGATAATGCGCTCCGCAAACTTCCCCTTCGCCAGCAGCAGGCTTTCCTGCTCCGTTTCTGGGAGGGTTTCGACGTGGCGCAAACCGCCAGAGCGATGGGATGTTCCGAAGGAAGCGTCAAGACCCATACATCCCGGGCCGTGCATACCCTTCGCGAACTTCTTGAGGAGTTCAGACCATGAATGATAAACCGCTGCCGGACGATCTGGCGGAAAAGATAATCTGCCAGCTTGAGCGCGATTCCGCCGATATTGATCCCGCCATTTCCTCAAGGCTGAGAGTAAACCGTATCCAGGCGCTGGAGCGGAGGGGAGAGCCCGCTTCCCCTGGCTTTCGCCGATGGCTTACCGTTAGCGGGATGGTCACCGCGGTCATACTGGTCATTGCCGTCTCACTTTGGATCAGGACACCAAAATCGGCCCCGTCCGCGATCCACCCCGAGGACATTGAGGTATTGATTTCTCCGGAGCAGATCGAACTCTATCGTGACCTTGATTTTTACCGCTGGCTGGACGGAGGGGGCGATGAATCGAATCATCACCGTTAGCCTGCTGGCAATTTTTCTTGCAAGCGCTATCGCGGCCCGCGCGGAAGAACGCGCCATTCCGTGGCAGGAGCTCACGCCGGGGGAGCAGGAGGTGCTGAAGCCTTTGGAGCAGAACTGGGACTCCATGCCGCCGGAACGTCGGGAACGTCTGCTCAAGGGGGCCGGTCGCTGGAGCAGGAAGTCGCAGGTGGAACGGAACGAGGCCCGTGAGCGTTTTCAGCGCTGGAAATCTCTCCCCCCGGAAGAGCGGGAAGATATCCGGCATCGTTTCCGAGAGTTCCGCAAACTCCCTCCTGTCGAGCAGGAAAGGCTGCATGACCGTTTTCGCTGGTTTCAGAGGCTCCCCCCCGAACAGCGTCGCGAACTGCGGGAAAAGTGGAGGGGCCTTCCCCCCGAGGAACGCCGCGAAATGCGGCAAAGGCTCCGTTCCATGTCTCCCGGTGAGCGCCGTGGATTTCAGCGCCATGAGAAATAATGACGTATGGTGTCAACCTCAATCGGTCAAGGACGTTTCAGGAAGTGAAGTCAGAGATTTACAATATCAGGAGGGGACATTGAAACAACGTATCGGAACATGGACCATGGCCGGGATCATATGCATCATGGCGGCGGGCACGGCAATGGCGGGGACCAACGACCCGGTGGTCGAGCAGAGGCAGATCAACCAGGAGAGGCGGATCGACCAGGGGGTAAGGAGCGGTCGGCTTACCCCGGCCGAGGCGGGACGCCTGGAGGCGCAACAGGCGAGAATCGAGCAGAGGGAGGAACGTATGAAGAGCGACGGAAACCTTACCGCCGCGGAGCGGAGAAAGCTTACCCGTCAGCAGAACCGCGCCAGCCGAAACATATACCGCAAGAAACACAACATGCGTCAAGTCAACGTTCAGTAAAATGGGAAAGCCCGATAAAGCGGGCAATCTGACAAAAAAACACCCGGCTCCATTTCCATGGGACCGGGTGTTTTTTTATTCAAACATCCACTCTCCGATACGCCACCTTGCTGAAGTTGCCGTACAGTTTCTCCTGCACATAATGCAGGTGGGGAAGGGTGCGAGGGTATTCATGGTACGTTTCGCAAGGCGCGTTACTTCTTTATCTGTCCATTTCTGTATTGAATATAGGCGTCCCTGAACGCCGTGTATGGCTCAAGAGACGATTCTTTCAGATCCTCATAGGTCCGCAGATCCAGGGAGGTCTTGTTAATTTGATCGTATGCATGAATACTCATAGGAATGTAAAACGGGTTGATGTAGTTTGCCACATCAAGAAAAGAGTCCCCCACATACCCTATGGTGTCCCTGATCGTCGACGGGCCCAGGAAGGGCCAGACGATATACATCATTCCGCCCAAACCGTAGACCCCAAGGGTCTGCCCCAGATCTTCATCAGACGCGTCCAGATCAAACCAGCTTTTCGCCACATCGAAGAACCCGGCCACACCCAGGGTGGTATTGATGCCGAAGCGCGCGATCTCGGTGCCCGCTCCTATGAGCTTCCCCTGAAAAATGGAGCTTACGAACCGTACGGGCATGGCCACGTTCTTGAAAAAGTGCTTTACCGAAACGCGAACCGGCTCGGGTACAACCGCGTTATACCCGCGTGCGACAGGCTTGAGCGCCCAGAAATAGAGTTTGTCGTTGAAATTGAACATCCAGCGGTTCCACGGCTCGATCGGGTCCGCGATGGATACATCCTCGACGCCCTCTTCCGCTTTGGCCTCATCCGGAGCGCCCTCTGTTGGTTGGGCCCCTTCAGCCTCGGGGGGAGTTTCAGCCTTGGGGAGACCTTCCGCTTCAGGCGGTGCCCCTCCATTGGGAAGAGCTTCCGGCTCGGCAAGCGCCTCTTCCCTGGTAAGCGCTCCATATTCAGATACGCTCCCATCCGCCGGTCCGGGAAGAGGTGCTTCGGAGCGGATGGTCATTTCATTCCGTCCGTTCACCTGTCCCGAATCCCTGCTCCCGATTCCCTGGTCCGGATTCCCCTCGGCCCTGGCGGAACCCGCCAGCATCACTCCTGCAATCAAATATAATCCAATAAATATTTTCCCGTTCATTTTCCCTCTCTCGTCAGTAGCACTGATCATTTGGAACCATGTGAACGTCTTGCCTGCCATCAATCATCAAATCTTTCATAAAGGGTCTTGACAGTCCATTTGACATCTTCCCGGTTTTTTGGCAATTAAAAATAACTCAAAATTGCAGTTTAATCAACTGATTTTCGATTATATCCAGTGGGTTTATCGATTAAGTAACATATCGACAACTTTACACTGCTACTTTAATAAAAATATAGCACCATTTTTAATGAAATCAAAGAGTAGAAGCATTCGCAAAATGAGACCTTTTCGACTTATTGCGAAACCAGCGACTTTGCGACTTGGTAATAATTTTAAAGTTTTTGAATATATTGACGATCATATTCAGTAAATGAGTTCACGCGCTCAACTTGCGCATGCTTAACGAGAGTGAATAGCACGGGGTGGGGAATCCCTTATTCCCAAGGCAATAGTGCCAAGGCACTAAAATAAATGTGGGAGGTGACGAGTATGGCCGGAAAAATCAAGCAGATGATAGACACTATTATCAGTCAGAGGGCAAAGGACAATGCAATGCTGGCAGGAGTAATCAAGACGAAACTCATGCTTAAGGGTATCGATCCGGGGAAGTTTACGCCGCAATCCCCCGATGACCCGGCGGTTATCGGCAAGCTGGAAATCCTTATGAAAGAACTGTAAAAAACCCAAACCTTAAAATGGAGGATACAACATGAACATCAAAACAGCTTTCTCAGTAAAACCCGAACCGCAAGAGGCGGTTGCGGACATCCAGTCGCAGTTGAAAGATTTCGACACCAGACTGATCATCTTCTTTGCTTCTTCCTCATTTTCTCCCGATTTAATCGCCCTTGGCATGGAAGAGGCTTTCCCATGCGCTGAAACGTTCGGATGCTCAACTGCAGGAGAAATCGTCACCGGCAAGATGCTGACGAAATCCGTTGTCGCCATGGCATTCAACAAAAAGTCCATAAAAAAAGCCAAGGTAGAGGTAATGGACCTTGATAAAGAAAGCAAGAGGGTATTCAATTCATTTCAGCGCCATTTCAACAAACCGATGGCAAAAATGAGCCCGAAAAAGTATTTGGGGATCATTCTCGTCGATGGCCTATGCTGCAAGGAAGAGTTGATTATGGACAAGATCGGCGACCTGACCAACGTGACATTCATCGGCGGCTCCGCCGGGGATGATCTGAAATTTGAAAAAACCCATGTCTACGCCAACGGCAAAAGCTACTCTAATGCGGCTGTGCTGGCGCTCCTTGAACCGGCGACGGAATTCTCCTTTATAAAGACCCAGAGTTTCTGCCAGTTGCCGAAGAAACTGGAGGTTACCAAGGCAAATGAATTCACACGGGAAGTCTTTGAATTCAACGGGAAACCGGCAGCCATTGCCTACGCGGAGGCCCTCGGCGTTTCCATCGAAGAGGCCAAGAAACGTTTCATGCACAATCCGATCGGACTCGTCTTTGAAGATGAGCCTTTCGTGCGGAGCCCGCAACAGGTCAAAGGGGATGGAATGGTCTTCTATTGCAGCGTCAAGGAAGGGATGGAACTGAGTCTCCTGGAATCCACGGATATTATCGCCAGCACGAAAAAATCTCTGGATGAAGCGGAGGCGGCACTGGGAGGGATCTCCGGCATTGTCAACTTCAACTGTATCCTCCGAACCCTTGAACTTGGTCAGAAAGGATTGAGCGATTCGTATGGGAAGCTGTTTGATAAAACACCGACTGTCGGTTTCAGTACCTACGGCGAGCAATACATAGGCCACATCAACCAGACTGCGACTATGATCGTTTTCAAATGATAGCAGCGTAAAGAGAACAGGGTACAGCAAACCGTAAAATCATTTATGTTCGCTGTACCCTGTTCGCTGTCCCCTGAACCCTGATTAAACCTTCCCCTTGAGCCCGTATACATATGCCAGCACCTCCGCAACTGCGGCGTAGAGGGCCTCGGGTATCTCCTGGCCCTCTTTTACCTGCGCATAGAGCTCACGGGCCAGAAAACGGTTTTCCACCAGCATCACCATGTTTTCCCTGGCAATCTCCTTGATCTTCTGGGCCAGATAGTCTGCCCCCTTTGCGATCACTATAGGAGCGGCCATCCTTTCACGGTCGTATTTCAAAGCGATGGCGTAATGGGTCGGGTTAGTTATGACCACGTCCGCAGTTGGGATGATCTGTTTGAACCTTTTCCGCGCCCGCTCCATGTGAACAGACCTCATTTTCTGTTTTACATGAGGATCCCCTTCCGATTCCTTGTTCTCATCTTTGACTTCCTGCTTCGACATCTTAATATTCTGGACGAAACGCCACCTGACAAAGGCATAATCAAGCAGGCCGAGAATCAGCAATATTCCTCCTGCATTCAGGACCAGCTTGAAGGCTATCCTGCTGAAGAAATCCTGTATTTCCGGAATTTCGCTCCCTGTCAGCAAAATCAGCCCCTCGGCTTCTTTGCCGTAGGTGCGAAACGCAACGTAGGCAACAATCCCCAGTTTGAGGACCGACTTAACGACCTCAGCCATGCTGTCCATGTTGAGCAGCTTCTTGACTCCGCTTATGGGATTGAGCCGTCCGGGATTGAAAGAGATCCTCTCCGTCGAGAAAGAAAAGCCCCCCTGGCTGATGCTGACCACCAGGCCGGCGGATACGGCGGCAAGGAGAAAGGGGAGCAGAATAACCGCCATCGTCACCATCAGCTTAAGCATCAGGCTGTTGGCTGCCGCCTGGGTAAGTGTAAGGGTGCCTGCGTCCCGGAAAAGCTCGATGCAGCACTTTTTCATATTCTCCAGCATCGAACTGCCTGCGAGATAAAGAAAAAGGAAAGAGGCCATGAGGGTCAAAGCCGAACTCAACTCCTTGCTGCGTGGAGGACCGCTCTTCTTTTCCGATTCGCTGCGGCGCTTACCTGTCGGTTGTTCGGTTTTGGATTGCTTGTCTTCCTCAGCCATCTGTAATTCCCGTATCGAGTGTCAAGCAACCAGCGGGCGGCACCCTGAAAATCATGCCATGAGCCTGAACAGTATACTGATCTCACCAGTGAGCGCTTCAAACGCGTTCGCCAGAGTTTTGCAGAAAGCCAGCAGGGTCAAGCCGAGGATCAGGAAACCTATCCCTATATTGAGGGGGAAACTGATCATGAAAACGTTCATCTGCGGGAAAGAGCGCGCCATGATCCCCAGAACCACCCCTGCGGCCAGAAGCGCCACCATGACCGGGGCAGCGAGCTTGATCGCCAGGATGAACAGCCCGGAAGTGGCGGTGACAAGGGTGCGGATCAGTCCGTCGCTCATATGCCAGGCGCCGACCGGAATAATTGAATAGCTCTCGACTATGGCCCTGATAAAGACATGGTGGATTCCCAGTGTAAGGAAGATGAGCGTGGCAATAAGGTCCTGAAGATTTGAAATAATCGTTACCTGACCGATATCCGGATTCAGAACGGAAGCGATCGAAAGGCCCATCTGGGTTCCGACCATCTGCCCGCAGAAGGCCACCCCGGCGAATATGACCTGGGAGAGCAGGCTTAAAGTTAGGCCCACCAAGGCTTCACGGATGATGAGAACTACCAGGGATAAGGTATCATCCGGCATCAGGGGGATATGTCCGCGGACTACCGGGAAAAGGACCAGGGTCATGGCAAGGATAGTCGCCGCCCTTATGGTAAGCGGGACGCGCCGGCCGCCGAAAAGAGGGATGGCCGCGAATATACCGGCAATTCTCCCCAACACCAGGGTGAAAAAGGTGAATTCATTAATAGTCGCAAAAGGCAATACCCCGTACATCGGTTAACGCCTCATCTGGACTATCAGGCCGAATATCTCGCGGGTAAAATCGCACATATAGGTCATCATCCAGGGAAAGAAGATTATTATGGCCACCATCACCGCAACTATCTTCGGGACAAAGGAGAGGGTCGCCTCGTTAATGGACGTGACAGCCTGGAAAATGCTTACGATAAGGCCTACGACAAGGCTGAATATGAGAAGCGGCGCAGCCAGCATAAGAGTCGTCTCGAAGCTGCGTCTGGCAAGTTGTATAACAAGTTCGGGTGTCATTGGATCTCCAGGTCAGGTAAAGGTAAATGCATTCTTTCGCTATGCTCACATATAAAGATAAAGTTATGATTATCTGCCTCTGTCTTTACCTCTACCTGCTTTTCAACCGAAGCTCTTGACCAGTGAGCCTATCAACAGTCCCCACCCGTCCACCAGGACAAAAAGCAGTATCTTGAAGGGGAGCGATATCATGACGGGCGGCAGCATCATCATCCCCATCGACATGAGTACCGAAGCGACCACCATGTCCACAACCAGGAAAGGTATGTAGACGAGGAACCCGATCTGGAAGGCCGTCCTTAATTCCGAAACCATGAACGCCGGAATAAGGGTCAAGGTCGGGACGTCGTCGGCATTCTTCGGCCGGGGCATTTTTGAGAGACTCAGGAAGAGGGCGATATCTTTCTCTCTTGTCTGCGTAAACATGAACTTTCTTATGGGTGCTACTGCCTTTTTAAAGGCCATTTCCTGGCTTATGGCGCCGGCTTTGTATGGTTTGAGCGCATCGGTGTTTATCTGCTGCCATACCGGGGTCATGATGAAAAACGTGAGAAACAGGGAAAGACCGATGATTATCTGGTTTGAAGGCGCCTGCTGGGCACCGATGGCGTTGCGCAGAAAGGAGAGTACAACCACGATTCTTGTAAATGATGTGGTCATGATGAGAAGACCGGGCGCAAGGGAAAGGATGGTCATCAGGAAGAATATCTGGAGAACAGTGGAGACATCCCCCGGTTGTGTGACCTTGCCGACTCCGACGCTGATGGTCGGAAGCGCCAGAGGTTCCCCCCATGCCACCCCCGCGGCTAGAGTTAAAACAAAACATACAGCCGGAATCAGGTATTTCTTTCGTATCACTTGCGTCCACCATCCCTTTTCTGAATAACAGTTCTTTTCGCCATATCGCTGTTAATTACAGCTTGCAGACCTGTCAAGGATTTTCCCAGCAAACCGTCGAATTTCTTTAAGAAGGCTTCCGGGGTCGTCTGGGGTGGAGAGCCAAGGTTGCAGGAGTCGTACTCATCCCCTGCATCCAGCTTCTTGATAAGCTGCATTCCTTCGCTTCCGTTGCCGAGCAGAAGGTACTCACCCGCCACCTCTACGATCATAAGCGACCTCTTCGGCCCCATATATCGAGTCTCCACAACCCTTATGAGGCCTGATCCCGCTTTCCCCCCCGGCATTCCCTTGAACCAGCGGTTGGAGACATAATAGAGAAGGTAAATGATGCCGATGACAAGGGCCAGGGAGGCAAACATCTGGAAAACGGCGCCCGTCATGCTCCCTCCTTCAAGGCCCTTCCCGCTTGCGGCGGATGCACATGCAGGGACACCCAGGGAAACCAGGACCGCCACTGCTCTCATAACACCCTCTCCATTCGCTCATTGGGGCTTACGATATCGACCAGCCGGATGGCGAATTTATCATTGACCACAACCGCTTCGCCACGCGCCACCAGCTTTGAGTTGACAAAGACGTCGAGAGGTTCGCCGGCCATTTTTGAGAGTTCCACGACCGCTCCCTGGGTAAGCTGCAGGACCTCCCTTACGAGAAGCCTTGTCCGGCCGAGTTCAACCGTCACATGCAAGGGGATGTCCATGATGAAATCGAGCTTGTTGGTATCCACGACAGGCTCTTTGGTAAGCTCGCTAATGTTATTTTCACTCACTTTCTTCCTCCCTATTGATTTTCCTGGTGATCTGTACAGCCTTGTTGCCGCAACGAACTCCGGGGAGCCCATGGTACTTGGCGATCCCTCCGATTTTTACCAGCAGTTCGCTCCGGCAATCTTTTTCGAGAACGATCGTATCTCCCGGAGCAAGATTCATCAGTTCCTTCAGGCTGATCATTGTGTTGCCCATCTCAACGATCAGCTCCAGCGGCGCTTCCCCCAGTTCCGTCGAAAGCCTGTAAGACCATTTCGGGTCTACGGAAACGAGATCGAACTGGATCCCGTTCTTCAGTTTGTCCCGGATCGGATCCACTGTCATGTACGGGACGGCAAACACCATGGTCCCCTTTATGCTGTCGATCTGGATTTCCAGTTGCATGGTGACCACATGATATTCCGGCGGAACGATATTGACGAGCCTCGGATTCATTTCCATCCGCACAAGATTCATCTTGGCAGCCTGGAGCGGGGCCCATGCCTTTTCCATATCCAGAAGTACATCCTTCACAATCTTTTGCATGATGCGCATTTCGATGGATGTGAACAAGCGGTTGTTTTCGGGCACACTGGGAGTGCCGGTCCCTCCCAGAATGCTGTCCATGACGGCGAAGACCAGCTTGCTGTCCATGGCCAGCATCGACGCGCCCTTCAGTGGTTCGATCTTGTAAATCCCCATGCAGACCGGAGACGGAAGAGAGATCAGGAAATCATCGAACTTGTATGGACGCGCCCCGATCTTTTTGATCTCGACCATTTTACGCAGCCTGTTTGACATTGTGACCCTGAATGACCTGATAAAGCTGTCGTACACAATATCGAGATTAGGCATCATCCCCTTGTGGGTCATTTTATTGAACAGGTCGAAATTGGCCACCCCGCCCTGTACCTTGGCGAGTTCTTTCTCCGGGTCGATGCGCCCCTCGGCAACATCATTCAGCAAGGCGTCAATCTCTTCTCTCGTTAGTATCTTTTTCATGCTTCCCTCTTATCCAGCGCCTATTGCACTACAAAATCGGTGAAATAGACCCGCGTAATTTTTTTGGGGGGCACTATCTTGCCTACACTGGCCATTATCTCTTCCTTGAGCCTGTTTTTACCCTCAGTGGTTGTGATCTCCTCCATCTGCTTGCCGCTCAAAAGCACCAGCAAGGCGTCCTGCATCGGCGCCAGGAAAGGGTCAATCTCCGCCTTGGCCTCGGGATCGTTTATCTCGAATTCGAGCTTGACCTTCAGATAGCGCAATTCCCCATTGTCGTGAATGTTTACGATTAAAGGTTCCATGGGATAAAGTGCATGCGCTTTCTTTTCCGCGCCGGCTACATGTTTTTTTTCGCCATCTCCTTCCGCTCCCTCCTCACCTTCGCCCCTGCCATGCATGAAGAAAAATACGCCCGCTCCGACCGCAACGGCTGTAAGTAGAATGCCGACGATCAGGATCATTCGTTTCTTGCCGGACCCGCCTAACGGCTTTTTTCCGGTCGTTTCCTTTTGTTCGTCTTTGGCTGCCACTATTTCCTCCTTCTTATCGAATCGGCGGTCACTGTTTGACACACAGGCATCTATTGCAACTGCAATGCCAGCAATCTGTTCTGGTTCATATGAATGGCCGTCGGCTGGGAAACTCAGTCAAATCAGTACAATTCGGTGCATTGGGGAATGTCGGGATTATGGTAAATGGAAAGAATGGATGGTATTTTTGAACTGGAGGTCAAGAATTTGACTAAAGCAGTGAGAGCTGAAATATAAAGGATGGGGCGAAACCATCTCCGCCCCATCCTTTACATCCATATTATCTTATTATGTTCAAAGTATCCTGCATCAACTGGTCAGCGGCGGTAATGGTCTTGGAGTTGGCCGTGTAAGCCCGCTGAGTCGTGATCATCTTGACCAGCTGGTCCGCCATGTCCACATTACTCTGTTCCAGTGAGTTGGCGGCGACCTTGTTGCTGCTGAGGTTCGAGGGGTCGACAACCGCCTGGCCGGAAGAGATGGTTTCAGAGAAGAGGCTCCCCCCCACCTTGTCGAGTCCACCCAGAGAGGCGAATTTAGCCAAGCCGACCTGGGCGATCTTTTGGGTCATGGAATTAGTATAAAGTACGTTTACGAAACCTTTATCATCTACCGACACCTTAACCAGGTCCCCGGCTCCGTAGCCGTCCTGGCTCTTGGAAGAAATAGCGGATGAAGTCGCAAACTGGGTTGTGCCTGCGATATCCACGTTCACGCCATTGGCGGTGAATGTGGTTCCCGCGGCGCCGCTGACCGTTGCAAGGGTCCCGTCGGCATTGAACGTAATCGGGGTCCCGGCTCCGGCGGCGGTGTAGGTTGTGCCGTCATAGGTGTATGCGCTCCAGGCATCTGGCGCGGTCTTGGCGAAATACATGGTTAACTGCGTGGCATTCCCCTGGGCATCGTAGGATGTTGTGCTGGTGGAGAAATTGGATGACGCGATGGGATTAAACGCGGGGTTGGGACTTGTAACCCCCGCAACAGTGACTGTGGGGGTCCATGCAGCAGTGGGTAGGGCCTGAGAGGCATCGAGATTGGCCATAAGATTTATATTACTGGTGGCTTGGGGGGCCATCTTGGTGAAGTTGGCGAGGTTTATCGTGCCGAGCACCCCGTTGGATACGCCGTTTGTTACTCCAAAACCGAGAACGCGATATCCGTCCGGATTGGTCAGGTAGTTATCCTTATCGAATGTGAAAGCGCCGGCCCGAGAGTAGAATCGTGCATTACTTGCCGGGTCCTGGAGAACGAACATTCCGTCACCCTGTATGGCCAGGTCGGTGGAACTCCCGGTGTTTTCCAGCGAGCCCTGGCTGAAGATGTTCTCCACTGCCTGGATCTGGCCGCCGCGGCCGATCTGCCCGTTGTTGATATTGCTTGAAAGCATATCGGAGAAGAGTGTCCGCCCCTGCTTGAAGCCGGTTGTATTTATATTAGCCAGGTTATTGCCGATGACCGAAATGGCCTCGCCGTTCGCCAAAAGACCGCTTACACCAGTTTGCATTGCTGTTGTGATGCTCATTTTATGCCTCCTTTTTTTGTTCCCGGTCCCCCTTGGAGGTGGTGCCGGTGATTCAGTTTTGTCGTAATTATTCGGATGCCTGATTCACAGGCTCTCCAGGGCTTCCTCAAAGAGGTCCGGCCCTATCTTACTGATTAGAAAATTGCCGCGGAATCGATCCTGGTGAAAACATTCCCATCCAGGTTGTTCCGGTCAAAGGCTGTTATTACCGTCCGGTTTTTGACACTCACCACCAGCGCCGCATCCCCGACCATGATAAGCGACTCGTTCCCCCCTTTTGCGGCCACGCTGGAAACCGCTCCTTCCAGTTTCTCCAGTTCTGATTCACCAAGTTGGATCCCACGCTCCTTCAGCCTTTCCAATGCATGCCCGGAAAACTTTACCTTTGTGTCGTTCAGCTTGTTTTCCAGAACCCCCGCAAATCCACCGCTGTTCTTTGAAGTAAGCGGCTGCCTGGATAAGGGAGGCTGAACAGTTGCCCCTTTTACAGGGTTGGGCAGATAAATCCCATCTATCACACGGATCCCTCCTTTACCTCCAGCACAGATGTCAGCGGCACATATATGCCGTTCACAGTGAGCACCGGAATGTCGCCTTCAAGATTCACTCCCGTAACCCGGCCACGGAATAGAGTTGTCCCTGAAATCGCCTGGCCGGTTGCGTCATGGCCGGACACAGCAAATGTATATGTTCCCGCCGGAGCCGGCTGGCCATTGTCGGTCATGCCATCCCAGTTGATGCTGTTTACACCCGCCGAGGCCGCTCCCTGGTTCAGCGTCCTGACTGTCTTGCCTGTCGCGTCCTTGATCTGCAAGGCCAAATTTGTCGCGTCGGAGGGGAGGGTGAAGCCGAGCGATGGCTGGCTCCCTTCAGTCAGAACCACCTGCGAGCCTTGTGTTGTGATATTCTTGCCGATAAGGGACATAGCAGACATGCTTGAGACGTTGTTCTGACTGCTCAGCAGGTTTTGCAGATTTGTGTTGATATTGTAGGTCTGCTCAACCTGGGTGAGCTGCGCCAGTTGCGCTACAAACGCCGAGCTGTCCTGGGGATTCATAGGGTCCTGGCTCTTCAGCTGGGTGACCAGGAGTTTAAGGAAGTCGTCTTTGTTCATCCCCGTCGTTTTTTTCATTGCCGCTGCCGCGGTATTTTGATCTGTAGTAGTAGAAACCGAAGTAATCATTTATTTAACCTCCTTGTC
>JBGQDJ010000029.1:0-13184 GCA_041495805.1 Geobacteraceae bacterium | reverse complement strand
GTTTGAACGTAAATACAGCAAGAAGCAGATCCTGGAGATGTATCTTAACGAAATCTATTACGGGAATGGGGCATGGGGTATAGCACAGGCTGCCCTACTCTATTTCGATAAGAACCCGGAAGAACTGACCGACGCCGAATGCGCCCTGTTGGCCGGAGTGCCGAAATCCCCGGCCCGCTACAATCCCCTGGGAAAACCGGCCAGGGTGACGGGACGGAGGGACCTGGTTCTGAAGCGGATGGTGGAACTGAAAATGATCTCCCGCAAGCAACAGAAACAGCTGCGGGCTCATCCCCCGGCAGTTGTACATCACGGGCAAGCCCCGTATTATCTGACACATATCCGGAACAAACTGATCGAACAATACGGAGCTGGGATCATCGAGCAGGGGGGGCTGGAAGTAACCGCGGCCCTGGATCTGAACCTGCAGAACCTGGCGGAAAAGACTTTGCGTGAAGGGGTTAAACGAATCTCTCCCCAACTCCAGGGCGCGCTATTGTGCATGGATCCCAATTCCGGCGATGTGCTGGCCGCCGCGGGGGGGGTTGATTTTGCCCTGAGTACCTATGACCGCGCCTTTTCCGCCAGGCGCCAGCCCGGCTCGGCCATCAAACCGCTGATTTACGCGGCGGCCCTGGAAAAGGGCTTCACCCCCGCCAGTATCTTGAATGATACGCCGGTTGCCTACAATAAAGGGAATGGTGAAACATGGGAACCGCTGAACTATGGAAGAGAATCCTATGGTGAGCTTTCCCTGAGGCAGGCCCTGGCCTACTCCAATAATGTCATCACGGTAAAATTGCTGGATCAAATCGGGGTCCCATATTTTGTCGATTTTGCCCGGAAATTGGGGCTTCCACTGCGGCCGCAAAATGACCTCTCCCTGGCCCTCGGAACCGAAGAAGTCACCCTGAGCGATCTGGTCCTGGCTTACTCTCCCCTGGCCAACGGCGGCTCCCGGGCTGAATCAAGGACCATCATCCGTATTTATGACCGCAATCGTCGTACCTGGGCTGAAAAGCCACCTGCTGTCACCCCGGTTCTTGCCCCGGCCACCGCCTTTGTCACAACCCAGATGCTGAAAGACGTCCTTATATATGGCACCGCAAAAGGTCTGAAGAAATTCAGCCAGGAACGTCCCTCCGCCGGGAAGACCGGCACCACCGATGACTATCGGGATGCCTGGTTTGTCGGCTTTACCCCTCAGCTGATAACCGGCATATGGGTCGGGTATGACAAGCCGAGGCCCGGTGGAAAAGGCTTTACCGGTGGGGCTGTCGCCGCCCCCATCTGGGGAATGTTCATGCGCCCGGCTCTGGCCGCCATGCCGGTCATTGATTTCCCGAAACCGGAAACGGTCGTCTCCGCATCCATTGACCCTGCGACAGGCTGCCTGGCGACTCCCGACACTCCTGTAAAAAGGGACGAATTCTATATCAAGGGGACCGAACCGACCGGGGACTGTCCCGAACATGGCGGAGAAGCCCGCAAACCATTATCTCCCCCCCTTCCACTGCCGGATACTAACCGGCAGCAGCCTGACACAGGCCCAGATGGAGCGGAAACGGACGGAGAGGCTCCCTGAACGCATGGCGTACCTTGAATAATAATATATTATGTGATATTTATTTAGTGAATAGTAAATGTCTGTTCGTGGACTACCATGCCATAATACATTTACCGTTCTTTAAACAACACTGAACTCTGGGATTAAATGCAAGACGAGTGGGTCCTGTCTAGCGGGTCGATTGTTTCTCAGATTCACTGTGACAGCCCTATTGAAAAAGAGGTGATTGCGATGAAGATAAAACAACAATACTTTGCAGGGAACATCGGCAGATGGTTTATTGGCATTCTACTGGCGACCTCAGTGGGAGTAGCGGAGTGCGGGGCTACGGAGCCGATGCTTGGAGAGGGGAGTACACCGGCGACCGGTGCGGCCGGTGGCGCCACATCGGAAGGTGCCAACAGCCAGCTTGAAAGATGCGATTCGTCTCTCGGCACGCTGGCCGTCGTGGAAGATCAGAATGCACAGTGGTATGGGCAACTGGGACAGTACAAGCTGGGCTCCACTATCCCATTGTTGCGCATGATCATTCAACAGTCGAACTGTTTCGTGGTGGTCGAACGTGGGCGGGCAATGCAAAATATGATGCGGGAGCGGGAACTGGAGCAGAGCGGCGAGATGCGCAAAGGCAGCAACTTCCGCAAAGGACAGATGGTATCCGCGGATTACACCATGAGCCCGTCCATTAACTTCAGCCAGAAAGGGACCGGAGGCGTTGGGGCCGTTCTGGGTGGCTTTTTCGGCAGAGTGGCGGGCTCCATTGCCGGAGGACTGAAAACAAACGAAGCTTCCACAACGCTTATCATGATCGACAATCGCTCCGGAGTGCAACTGGCAGCCGCGGAAGGGAGTGCGAAGAACTTCGATTTCAACCTGTTCGGCGGTATGTTTGGCGGGGGGCTGGGTGGTGGTGCTGGCGGCTACACCAATACGCCGGAGGGAAAGATTCTCACGGCTGCGTTCATGGATTCCTACAACAAGCTGGTCAGGGCGGTGCGTAACTACGAAGCACAGGAAGTCGAGGGGGGGCTCGGCACGGGCGGACGTCTCGGTGTGCAGGGAGGACAGACGCCTGCGTCGAAAAAGCTGAGAAGATCCCGTTAGTCCAACTGCCCTGAATCAGACGCTGATCCGCATTGCCGACATGAGAAGTAACGAAAGCAGCAAGTGGGTCTGCCACACATTATTCGTATTGGAAATTTACAGATAGACTACCCGTCTACCCGACATACAAAAGCCCGTGACGAGCGGGCTTTTTTTATGCTGAATGGAATGGCCGCCGGAGGAGATATGATAATAACAATGACATTGTTATTTGTTTTGTGGTCCGTATCTCCCTGCTTTTCGCAGGGCATCCCGTGTGAAAAGATCGAGATTGCGAAGCTTAAGGATATGGATAAAGAAACCCTTGCGCTGACCTTCTGTGACTATAAAAGCAGATCCGATGCAAACCAGGAAACGATCCGCAGCTTTGAAGATTTTTCATTCATGGATGATGCCCGGCTCTGCATGGATGAGATGTTGAAGGTGGAGAGGGTTTATAAAGACAGATTCGCTGAAGAGCTGCCCGAATGCGGGCAATAAAAAAAGGGCTCATTTATCGATCTGAAACAGTGAGGGAGTGCTTTTGAAGAAATTGCTATTCGTCGGCCGGCTGGGGGTGGATCTGTGACAGACTACCTGGTACGGATAATCAGCAAGACGGAAAACATAATGGCGCTGGCCTGTGTGACCACCGGCCTGGTGGACGAGGCCCGTCGCCGTCACGACTGCTGGCCGACCGCCTCAGCGGCGCTGGGGAGAGCACTGACAGGCGGGGCGTTGCTGGGAGCCCAGTTGAAGACCGGACAGCGGTTGGCGCTCAAGTTCGAGGGGAACGGTCCGCTGAAAAAGGTCATCGTGGAAGCCGAGAGCAACGGAGTGGTGCGCGGCTATGTGGCTGCGCCGCATGTGCAGATGGTCAATGAACAGGGAACGCAGGATGTGAGCGGAGCGCTGGGACGGGCCGGGTTCCTCACCGTTACCAAGGACCTCGGCATGAAGGAGCCATACAGGGGAATGGTCCAGCTTTATACGAGCGAGATTGCGGAGGATATCGCCTATTATCTGACCGGGTCCGAGCAGATCCCCTCAGCGGTTGGACTCGGTGTCTTCGTCGAGCCGGACAACCGGGTCTCCGCCGCCGGAGGTTTCCTCATCCAGACCCTCCCCCCGGCCGATGATGAGCTGATTGACCGGCTCATGGCTCACATCGAACAACTTCCTTCCATAACGCAACTGCTGCACCAGGGGAAGACCCCGGAGCAACTGCTGGAGATCCTCTTCTCCGGCATCCCTTATGCAACCCTTGAGAAGAGGGCGCTCGCTTTCAGCTGCACCTGCAACCGGGAAAAGGTCGAACAAACCCTTATCTCTCTCGGCGCGGCAGAGATCTCCGACATCATCGAACGGGAAGGCGCAACCGAGGTCACCTGCGAATTTTGCCGCGAGGTCTATTCCTTCGGCCGTGTCGAGCTGGAACGGCTGCTCGTGGAGATAAGATGATGTCACTACAATTATTTTTATTCTTCCTTCTAATCCCAATTCTCATATGGTCATTCAACACATTCGACAATTTGATAAAACTGGAGTACGAAAAATTTCATCAAAACTGGATAAAGGACGGACAGCCTTCAGGGCTTTATTGGCGTCCTCCCGACTACCGGCCGTCTTTTCAAGGTGGAATTGCCACGCAGAAGGCCATGCTTGTTTTTCTTTTCAAAAAACCGGAGTGGGTTGCATCAAGCGGCTATGCCAGCAACTTGCTTAAAAAGTATCGAATATTGGTTCTGACCTGGAATATAAGTATCATTACATGGTTCTTTACCAGGTCCAGTTTTTATTAGTCCAGCTCCAGATGCATCTCGGGCCGGGAGAGTCGGCGCTTCGAAGGAAACTCATACCATCAACGCCTGTCGTCAACATAAGGCGGTTTACTTCCTAAATAATCCAGGACCTTATTAACTTCATCCAGTTTTTGCTTGAGAGTCCTCAACTCTTCAGGTGTATAAACGGTTGTCCCTTTGTCGATCTCCCTTTTCAGCCTCTCGATTTTGTCCTGGATCGACTGAGCGGAATTACCACACTGCGTAGTGATAAATAAGCATTCATCTTTGTTCATTGAATTATCATTATCCTCGGATAACACAGGTAGAACGTAACCCACAATTCCCATCATCAGGACCAGGATTACAAGAACCATTCTTCGCATGAGCACCCCCCTTGAGGAAAGTTTATATAATTAACTATATCACCCAGCGTCACAGAAATACACCGAGTTGCATGGGACTAATTCTCCTCAGTGGGGATTCTCAATCGTCCCGGGAACAGGAAATCGGCGCTGAAGGCCGTCCATCCTTGCCCTGTGGTTTTGCTGCCGGCGACAGTGTTTAATGAATTGCTTTTGCATGTCGTAATATGCTATGTTAATTATGCGCCTGAACCACAGGGACCAACCCTGTGGTTTTTTTGTGGGCACGGAAAGAGAGAAAACGGATGATCAGTGCAAACAATGTAAGCCTTGCCTATGGCAAGCGGGTAATATTCAAGGACGTCAACATCAAGTTCGTGCCGGGCAACTGTTACGGCCTCATCGGCGCCAACGGCGCCGGCAAATCCACATTTCTGAAGATTCTCGCCGGAGAGGTGGAATCAGACTCGGGGACAGTTTCCGTCGGACCAAGGGAGCGGATAGCGGTTCTGAAGCAGGACCAGTTCGCCTTCGATGAGGAGACGGTCATCAACACCGTCATCATGGGTCATGCCCGGCTGTACGAAGTGATGACCGCCCGGGAGGCAATGTACTCCAAAGCCGATTTTTCCGAAGAAGACGGCATCCGCTCGGCGGAGCTGGAGGCTGAATTTGCCGAGATGAACGGCTACGAGGCCGAGGCCGAGGCGGCGGTGCTCCTGAACGGTCTCGGCATCCCCGAAGAGTTGCGGCACAGGAAAATGAAGGAACTGGAAGGGGGCGACAAGGTGCGGGTGCTGCTGGCCCAGGCCCTGTTCGGCAACCCGGACGTGCTGCTGCTGGACGAACCGACCAACCACCTGGACCTGAAGTCTATCGCCTGGCTGGAGGATTTTCTCTTTCGATTCCCCAATACGCTCATCGTCGTTTCCCATGACCGCCACTTCCTCAACCAGGTCTGTACCCATGTAGCCGATATCGACTTCGGGCGGATTCAGGTCTATGTGGGCAACTACGATTTCTGGTATCAGGCGAGCCAGTTGACCCTGAAGCAGAAACAGGACGAGAACCGCAAGATTTCCGACCGGGCCGGCGAATTGAAGGAATTTATCCAGCGTTTCAGCTCCAATGCCTCCAAGGCCAAACAGGCCACATCGCGCAAGCGTTTACTGGAGAAGCTCACTGTGGAGGAGATGCCGGTGTCGTCGCGCAAATACCCATACGTGGTCTTCAAGCCGGAGCGGGCCTGCGGCGACATCATTCTTGAGATCACCGATCTGGCCAAGGAGATCGACGGGATTTCGGTGCTGAAAAACCTGACACTTACGGTGCGCAAGGGGGATAAGATTGCCTTTGTCGGCGGGAACAGTCTTGCCAAAACCACCCTGTTCCAGATCCTGGCGGGGGAGCTGGAGCCCGACAGCGGCAGCTTCCGCTGGGGAGTGACAATCACCAGCAGCAATTTACCCAGGGAGAACGCAGCCTATTTCGCCAACGACCTGAACCTGATCGAATGGCTCGGCCAATACTCACCCCCCGGCGAGGGGGAGGCGTTTGCACGCGGCTTTCTCGGCCGCATGCTCTTCTCCGGCGATGAAGCGACCAAGAAAACCGCTGTCCTCTCCGGGGGGGAGCGGGTCCGCTGCATGCTTTCCCGGATGATGCTTGCCGGCGCCAATGCCCTGATCTTTGACGAGCCGACCAACCACCTCGACTTGGAATCGATCACGGCGTTGAATAATGGCCTGATCGCTTTCAGCGGGGTGCTGCTCTTCGCATCCCATGATCACGAATTTGTCGCCACCGTGGCGAACCGGATCGTGGAGATTACTCCCTTCGGCATCATCGACCGGGCGATGTGCTTCGAGGAGTATCTGGAAAACACCGAAGTGGCGCGGATACGGGACCAGCTCTGTCACGGGCATCGCGACCTGACCCTCTAGCCGCCGGTCAGAGGAGGCGATTTGCCCCTTGGAGGTTCACCCTATTGGTCGATTTGACAGGAAGTTCGGAGTATAAACAGGGCGCTCCCCTTTTGGCCGGGAAGCATTTTTCTTGATTTTAATCCTTGCTTACACTAAAGTGGTTTCACTACAAGACATAAACTCA
The DNA here is from genome assembly GCA_041495805.1 of Geobacteraceae bacterium. Classification (GTDB taxonomy): domain Bacteria; phylum Desulfobacterota; class Desulfuromonadia; order Geobacterales; family Geobacteraceae; genus JBGQDJ01. The sequence goes on along the minus strand of JBGQDJ010000029.1, from coordinate 6,279 downwards.
GCAGGGGATAGACGACAATACTTAACCATCCGCGAGGGTGGGACGGAAAACCCACAGGATCTCAAGCAGATAGCCGGGTCGCCGAAATATCTTTGGATATGGGCGACCCGGCTTTTTTATTGACGGGATCCAGCGGCATGAAGGGAGTAATGTACTGATCCCTGCATGTGTGATCCGCCCTTCAGTACAAAGTAATTCCAAAATATATTAATGTAGAGGTGGCGATTATGAAAACTTTTAAGGCATTGCCTGACCCGAACATATGCCGCAACCGAATGGTGAGTGCGGATTTTTTTGAGTGCCTCGTAAAAAAACCGAACCCGAAGTTTTGCTCTTATTCAATGTCAATGGGTAATGGATATCTTTGCAAACATCCTCACCGTAATGAATTTGTCAAAAGCAAATCCTGACTCCCCGCAGCTGAAGTTTAGATAAAAGGGGATAGTTTTTTCAATGTGTATTTTATGAACAACTCCGCTTGATGATTTAATTCTCAATTACATTCGGAAACGAAGAAGCGCCGTCAGTAATGACGCCGCTCGCGGCTGGAGCGAAGCTGTTGTCGCCGGAAGAGACCGGAAAACTCGCCACTGCCCTCTTTGGCATGTGATGAGGCATACAAATACGCTGCATAAATAAAATCAAAAAAAACGTCCTGCCGACTAGATAGCCGACAGGACGCTGTGAACTTCCTTTCTGCGCTTCTGCCCATCCCGGCTCACTGGCCGTTCAGCGCATCCGTGTCAACTTGAACGACACACCGCCCTTCTCTTTCCCCTTCTCGAACATTGTCCATTTCTGGGTTATATGGTCATTATCCGTGAAGGTAATGCGCACGGCATGCATATGCTTCTCCTTTGCCGGATCGATATCGTTCCCCTTTTTGGTAAATACCAGTTCAATCGTCAGCGCATCAGCCTTCGCGAGCGTCATGCGGGGCTGGTTGCGGAGCATGCAATAATGGGTCATTGCAAGTTTCCCCTTCCGATCGTGATAGACGGAAACCATCTCCTCGGCACTCCCTGGGAAAAGCGTCTCGACCAGCGCGCTGCCGCCGGCCGTCAGACGATATGACACCCGGACATTCTCCCCCTCTTTTCCCATGTCCGATCGCCCTTCCCATACGCCGACAAGCTGCTTCATCCGCTCGAACTCAGTGGAGCCCGTATACGGAGCGGAGTGGTGATCCCCGGCATGGGAAGCGACCAGACCCGCAAGTGAAAAGCATACCATTGCGACCAATAAAGACGCCAGTTTCCTCATTTTGAACCTCCTTTTGGATACATGGTTTGTATCAATTTTTACCCTCCTAGGCTGCCCGCGCCAGTTTGACTCCTTCGCCATGCCCGCCGAGAAACTCCTTGACGAACCGGATTTCGATGCCGTATGGCGAGTGGGCCTTCAGGATTTCCATGCAGCCTTCATAGGTCGCGCTTCGTCCCCAATCCTGTTGCAGCTCGAACAGAAACTGCAGGGAAGTCATTGGGACCGCGCCGGCCTGGACAATCCGCTGTACCGCCCGTTCGTGGGCCTCCTCAGTGATGTCCCCACAGGCATCGGTAGGAACGTATACCTCATATCCGGCCTGGAGCAGTTCAAGGGTTGGGAAAAGCACGCACGCCTCCGTCCAGAGTCCGGCCACTACGATTTTCTTCCGCCCGCTCTTCTCGATGGCACTCCTGAAGCTCGAATCGAGCCATGCGTTGATGGATGTTCTGTCAATAGGCGCCAGATCCGGGAAGACAGAGCTGATTTCAGATATCATTGCGCCGCTGAAACTCTCCGCCGCAACTGTCGACAGGATTGTCGGCACCTTGAAGAGCCGGGCGGCCTTGGCAATTACCTGGACGTTTTGCATTATTGTGGTTCTGTCATGTGAATGAACGCCCGAGAACATCGCCGGCTGGTAGTCGATCAGCGCCAGAGCGCAGTCAGCGGGTGACAGCATGCCGTTTAGGGTCTTGCTTGCCATGGTTTACACCTCCTCTCCCGGGGATCTTTGTTTCCCTGATAAGCCTGCCGATTCCCCTGGGATTCTATATCGATATTATATCACATTCCTGCTTGCGTAAAGCCACTCAAAAAGGGGTTGTGCGTTAAAATAGATTTTCATTTTCAGTAATGATCCTCCGGCTCTGCCGGGGGATCATTACTCTTCCGACGTTCACGTATTCGCCTTTCTCTTTGGCATCAGGGTTGAAAGTGTGTATTAAAATACCGTACGCCCCTCCTATCAATTTCTTTGGCAACTGATGCCATGCTTCTGCGTACATAACCCTCCCAGCAAGGCTTTTCCGTCCGCATTTCCGCACCAGCTCTCTTATGCCAGGGATTTCGACGCATCCACAAAGAACCCTGGAGCAATTAATAACATCGAAATCATAGAGATCGGTCATTGAAGATCGACAAGGATTTGATAATATTTAAATGCTTGGAAACTACATCCCGAGTAACAAATTCAAGAACCATGTCTGCTCATCTTGAACATGATCAACCGCAATACACAAGGGCGGTACGATGAACGCATTGATATTTCTGATTTTGTTCCCCCTGTTGATTTCCTTCCTGGCTCTGGTGACACCGCACGGCCTCGTCATAAAAAAGATCGTCGGGGTGAGCACCAATATTGCTCTTTGTGCAGTGCCGATCTATCTGCTTGTCACCTACCTGGACAGGGGACCGGCATATTTCAACCTCGAAAGCACGCTCGTAGATGTCGGCATGTTCCTCGTTGAGATTTTCATTGCCTGCTACATTGTTTACCTATCCGTCCGGTCGAAAAGATATCTGCCGGTATTCCTGGCAGCAGTCCAGTCACTCATCATGGTGACACTGGAGTTCATTTCCTGGCATGGGATGCGCGTCGAGAACACCCTCTTCGTAGACAAGTTCTCCATCATCATGGCGTTGATAGTAGGCATTATCGGCAGTGCCATCTGCCTTTACGTAATCGGCTACATCCCGGAATATTACGTACATCACAAGAAATTGAAAGACCGACGCAACTATTTCGCTTTTCTCATGTACCTCTTTCTCTCCGCCATGTTCGGCATCATCTTTTCCAACAACCTCAAGTGGCTCTATTTTTTCTGGGAGATAACCACTGTCTGCTCGTTTCTGCTGATCGGTTTCAAAGACGACAAGGCATCCCGGTCAAGCGCCTTCCGGGCACTGAACATGAACCTGGTCGGAGGGGTGGTGTTCGCTGTCGGTCTTGTCTGCCTCTATTATTCTTCAGGGGTAATGGAACTGGACAAGCTGCTGCGCCTCGACAAGGGGGTGGTCCTGCTCCCCGCAGTTTGCCTCGTCTTTGCCGGTCTGGTGAAATCGGCGCAGTTTCCGTTCTGTTCATGGCTGACCGGCGCAATGGTTGCTCCCACGCCGGTGTCGGCGCTGCTCCATTCAAGTACGATGGTCAAGGCCGGGGTCTACCTCATCCTACGGGTCGCACCGGTCATGGAGAACACCGTGGCAGCCAGGATGCTCATCTTCATAGGGGGAGTGAGCTTCCTCATCGCCGCATTGATTGCCATATCCCAGAGCAATGCCAAGAAGGTGCTCGCCTACTCCACCATTTCAAACCTCGGGCTGATCGTCGCCTGTGCGGGGTTGAATACGGATGCGGCGATATGGTCTGCGCTGCTGTTGATCATATTCCATGCGGTTGCCAAGTCGCTGCTCTTTCTCTGCGTGGGGGTCATAGAAAACAAACTGGGAAGCCGCGACATCGAGGACATGGACTTTCTGATAATGCGTATGCCCAAACTCACGGCAATCATGATGACCGGCATGGCCGGGATGTTTCTCGCCCCTTTCGGCATGATAATCAGCAAATTCATCACCCTCAAGGCGTTTATCGAGAGCAATCCGCTCATGGCGATCATCCTGGCCTATGGCAGCGCAGCCACGATGTTTTTCTGGACGAAGTGGATGGGCAAGATCATGTCCATCAAGCATGGCGTGACCGAGGTTATGGAGCACAAGGTGAGCCGCTGGGAATGGATATCCCTGTGCACTCTGGCTGTCACTACCGTGGCTGTTTGCCTGGCCTTTCCGTTTATCTCCTTCCACGTCATCAATCCCTATCTCCTGGAAATGTTCGGGAAAACTCCTGTTGTCGACACCTTCAATGTCCTGATTGTGTTCATCATCATGCTCGGTCTGCTGATAATCCTCCCCCTTGCCCTCCTCTACTATGCCTTCGTCAACAAAAACTACAAGCGGGTAGGCACCTATCTTGGCGGCGGAAATATCGACAATATCACCTTTGAAGGGGCTTTTGCATCAACGCAGACAATCGAACTGAAGAATTACTACCTGGGAAAATATTTCGGCGAAGAGCGCATGTCCAATGTCGGGGTTTTTGTATCGCTGACATTGACTTTCATCATGTTCGGGGCGGCAGTAATATGAACGGTATTTATGAGCTGATGCAGGAGTGGTACATCCTCGAACGGATGCTGGCATTCGTTCTGATCGCTCCGCTGGCAGGAGGATTGCTGGCCGGGATCGATCGCAAAGTCAGTGCACGCCTGCAGGGCCGATACGGCCCGCCGGTGATGCAGCCGTTCTTTGACGTCTTCAAGCTTTTGCGCAAAGAGCGGATCATCGTCAACAAGTTTCAGGACTTCCCCATTCTGCTCTTCCTCCTTTTCACCATATTTTCCGGCGCCCTCTTCTTTGCCGGCGCCGACCTCCTGTTGACCATATTCAGCATGGCCCTGGCCGGGACATTCTTCATCCTGGGCGGCTTCTGCGTCAGCTCTCCTTACAGCCACCTGGGGGCAGAGCGTGAAATAATCCAGACGCTCGCCTATGAGCCCATGATCATCCTTACGGCAGTCGGCATGTACCAGGTGACGGGGAGCTTTAAGGTGGCGGATATAGCGCAATATCACGCGCCGCTGATCCTCTACATACCCGGGGTTTTTGCCGGTTATCTGTATATTCTCACCATCAAATTCAGAAAATCACCGTTCGATCTCTCCATGTCCCATCACGCCCACCAGGAAATTGTGCGCGGGATAACCACCGAATTTTCCGGACCCGGCCTTGCCCTCATCGAAATTACGCACTGGTATGAAACAGTGCTATTGCTCGGCATAGTCTACCTCTTCTTTGCCTTCAACCCCTGGCTGGCCCTCGTCATGACAGCAGCAACTTTTCTCTTCGAGATTTTCATCGACATGAACTATGCCCGATTCAAGTGGCAGCTTGCCTTTCTGAGCACCTGGCTGTTCACGGCCGTTGCCGGCGCGTCGAATATCATCCTGCTCAGCCTGATGCAAAGATAACGGGGGTGACGGATATGGGGTGGTTCAAACGTTCACCGTGGTTGCTTCATTACAACGCGACCAGTTGCAACGGCTGCGATATCGAGCTGATCGCCAGCCTGACCCCGCTCTACGACCTTGAGCGGTTTGGCATCATCAACACCGGCAACCCGAAGCATGCGGACATTTTCGCGGTCACCGGCTCTGTCAATGAGAAGAGCAGGCAGGTCCTGCGGAATCTCTACGACCAGATGCCGAACCCGAAGGTCGTCGTGGCGGTGGGGATCTGCGCCACTTCAGGGTGTGTGTTTCAGGACTGCTACAATGTGCTGGGGGGGATCGACAAGGTGCTGCCGGTGGATGTCTATGTTCCGGGGTGTGCCGCCCGACCGGAAGCGATAATCGACGGCGTGCTCATGGCATGCGGGATACTCGATGAGAAATACGCACAAAAGAAACGAGAGAAACGGCGTGGAGCACAAATCGGTCATGAGTGAATCACGGGAAATCGTGCTCATTGAGAAGAGTGATCTGGTGGGAATCGTGGCGCAGCTATTCGCGGAGGGGTTCCGGCTGGTACAGGTCGGCTGCTCGACACTGCCGAACGCCTATGAACTCACCTATTCTTTTGACAGGGATTACCGTTTAAGACATCTGCGGATCACCGTGGCGCCGCACGAAGAGGTGCCGAGCATCAGCGTGATCTATCCGAATGCCTTTCTGTACGAAAATGAAATCCATGACCTATTTGGCATCGTCATAACACACATAAGCGTTGATTACCGGGGCACGCTCTACCGGACTGCGCTCTGTACGCCGTTCAGTATCGACAATGTCAAGCTGCCGGAGTCTCCGAAGCAGAAGGCAAAGGCGCACGGGGAAAAGCCTGAAACCGCAGAGGGAGAGGCTGAAGTAGCCGGCAAGCAGTAATGATCTCCAGGTCGACAAAGGAGTAACATCCAATGGCCCAAAGGAACATCATCCCGTTCGGACCGCAACACCCGGT
>JBGQDJ010000028.1:0-13198 GCA_041495805.1 Geobacteraceae bacterium | reverse complement strand
TTGCGCAGGGTCTCCCGCATGTCGATCCCATCGAGGAGGGAGGTGGAAAACGGTTCCACCCGTGTCTCCTCCTCCGACAACTGCTTCGTCCCCTTCTTTTTCAGGAAACCCCCGTAATTCTCTATCACGATGTCTTCCGGGGGATAAGAACAGATGGAGGGATCGTCGAATCCTTCCAGCCATTCGTTGGGACGCTTTTCACGCTTTCGCTTGAGGAAATCGAGATGACCGAGCCCCTTCATCCGCCGCTTTTCCTTTGGGCGGAAGCGGATATGGTGGCTTCCCCGCCAGAGGTCATCGGGATGCAGGCGAATGGTCGGGATGTCGCTTTCTTCCCGCTGCCACTGATAGAAGGTGGCAAGCCGCCAGAGTGCGTAGGCGAAGTTGTCGTCGATGCAGCCTCGTCCGGCTGTCAATATGTGGAAGAGGCCGGGGAGGAGAAGCCCCTCAATGAGGGCATAGTTGCGGGAGAAGCGGAAAAAGGCGCGTTTCTGCCAGAGGTGGACCGGCTCCCCGGTCTCCTGCCGGTAATGGCCGGCGGTCTCCTGGAAGAGCCTGAAGAGGACCCTCTGGCGGTCGGGCATCTCTCCTGCCCTCCCCACATGGCGGGCGCTCCTTAAGACCGAATTGCGCAGAGCCTCATCTTCAGGCAGCTCCTGCTTGCCGCCGACGATCAGTTCAAGGGCGTTGTACCTCTTGCGCAGTGAAGCCCCTTCTGTCTCGGGCTCCGCAGGGAGGGGGGAGCGGCGCATCTCGTACACGGCGGAGAGGAACGGGAATTCGCCAAGTATCTCCCGGCAGGATTCCGGGTGAAGATTGAATAGCCGGAGATTGTCGCGCCTCACCCGGCCGAGCGGCTCGGCCTGGGGGGAGTTGAAAATGGCACTGATCCGATCCAGATGATACATGCCGCATACGAAAAGGATCCGTTCATGGCGGCCTGCGAGCTGCTGTAGGCGGAACGCCATCCCCTTTTCCCGGCGCAGGTCTTCCGGGTCCGGGAGAACGTCGCGAAAGGCGGCTTTGAACTCACGGTAATATGCGGCCAGGCCGATTCGCTGCACTGCGTAGGAATCGGGGAGCGGCTCATGATGAAGGGGGTATTCGTCAAGATCGAGGTCGATGAGCTTAAGGTGCAAACCCTCTTCCATGGCAATACGGGCCGCCTCCACCAGCGGGTCGGCCGGCTCGATGATGAGATAAACGGTGGAAGGGATATCTTCCGCTGGCTTCCCCTTGAGCAGAGCCGCGGAGCTGACTTCGTAACTTAAAACCGAGATTTCCGGAAGCCGGGCGATGCCTCGCAAGAAAGGCCTCTCCAGGGTAGATGGCAGCTCGATTGCAATGCAGTCGGGCCTGACCATGCGCACAGCCTGCCTGACCAGGTGGGCGAATTCCATCCGGTAATGGAGCACCGGCAGGGCATGGACATTGGCGAATTGTTCCAGGTGGATGCGATGGGGCATGGCTCCTCGGCGATCTAATCTATTTCAGATACCTGAGGGCTTCCTCCCCCAGTATCCTCTCCACCGCCAGCGGCAACAGCTCCTTCTGCTCTTTCTCGGTGGCGGCCATCATCTTCAGGGCGTAGCGGGCGATGTTGATCCCGTCCCGTACCGAATAGAGCTCATCGGCGGCATGGGCGCGCTGGAGGAACTCGACCACATAGCGCAAGATCCGTTCTCCGGCAAAGGGGAGGTTCTCCTTCAGGATGAGAAGCTCCTCGTTCGCCTCGGGGAAGTCGATATAGATCTGCGGCTGGAGGCGGGAGTGGATATATTCGGGGAGTTCGAAGGTGGAGGAATCCTCGTTCATGGTGACCACGAAACGGAAATCGCGGTGCGCCGGGACGCGCAGGCCGGTGATGATCGATTCCACGTAGCGGCGGTCGTCGAGAAGCGGGGCCAGTGAAGCCCATGCCTTTTCGCTCATCCGGTTCCCCTCGTCGAGGATGATGACACCCCCCTTTAGCATGGCGGAGACAAGGGATGAGGCCGCGTAACGGATCTTGCCGTCCGGGCCGATGACCGGGGTGATGATCAGGTCCTCCGGACGGGTATCCATGGTTGCCTGGAAGAGGTAGACCGGTCGGTTGAGCCGTATTGCCGCGGCATAGGCGAGAGTGGTTTTACCCACCCCCGGCTTCCCGATCAGGCGCGGATTGAACGGGGTGTCCCGGTCGTCGATAACCATCCAGGCAGCCAGGAGCTGCTTCAAAAGCTCCTCCTGGCCGACCCAGCGTAGCGGAAGCTCCACCGGATTTGCCAGGGCAAGATCAATTCCATCAAGGGTAATTCTTTGCATCTGAACGGTCACTCCTATCTTTTTTCCTTTAGCCTTCAGTCTTCAGCCTGTTTTTCACCATCTCCGCCAGGCACGCGATAAATTGCGGCGAGTCGTTCAGGGCGGGTGTACGTCGGAAATTGCCGATGCCGAGTGCTTTTGCCTCTTCAGCATACTGGATGTCGATCTCGTATAGGGTCTCGATGTGGTCGGAGACGAAGGATATGGGAACCACCAGCAGATTCTCGCACCGCGTGGCCGCCAGCTTCTTCAGCATTTCCTCTGTGGACGGCTCAAGCCACTTTACCGGGCTAGCCCGCGACTGGAAAGCAAGATGGTAATCAATATCGCCGATACGCTCCATGACGAGCCGCACAGTCTCCAGGACATGATTGAGATAGGGATCGCCACTATCGATAAAGGACTGGGGGAGGGAATGGGCGGAAAAGAGGATGTGTGTCTCTTCCCTTTTGGAAAACCGGGCCAGTTCCTCTTCGATCCGCGAGACAAGGGCATTGATATAGAGGGGATGGTCATAGAAACGGTCAATATAGGATACGGTGAAATCCACACCGGCCTGGGCCATGACCCTTTTCAGTTCACCAATGCTCGATCCGGTAGTCGCCCGTGAGTAATGGGGGTATAGGGAAAGGGCGATTATCAGGGAGATCCCCTCACGCCTGATTGCCGCCAGAGCCTCGATGGTGGAGGGCTTCCAGTAGCGCATCGCCACGAAACAGCGGAACTCCGGGCCGAGTAGCGCTTCCAGCGCCCGGGCCTGGAGTTCCGTCAGCTCGCGGATAGGAGATTTCCCGCCGATCTTGGCGTAGAAGGCCTCGGATTTCGGCGCTCTCCGACCGGCTATGAAGCGAGCGATCAGTGGCTGGAGAAAGACCGGGCCGATCCTGATTATCTCCCGGTCGGAAAATAAATTGACCAGAAAAGGCTCCACTGAGTCGATTGAGTCCGGTCCACCCATCTGGAGGAGGAGGACGGCGGTTTTAGCGGGCATGGGCACTCCTGAAGCAGCTATCAGCGTCCGTAATAACAGCACTCCTCTCCCAGACATTCCGGGTTGAGGATGGCAAATTCGCAGATGATTTTATTCTCGACGGAGAGTTCTGTGGCAAAATGGGTCTTGAGATAGGAAATCGCGGCATCGATGGCCAGGAATGAATTGCGTTTGCAGCAGCGCGGTCCGCCATTTTCCGCGATTACTTTGAGACTTTCCGAGGTCATCAGGTTCGCCAGGCGCCATTCTTCTCTCGATAAAGGTGTTGCCCCGGTTATGAGGCTTATGAATATTCCCGTCCCGATCGCAGCTCCACATGCGCCCAGGGAACCGCAAACCCCACCTTTTACATCCTCGGCCCTGCGCCGGGCGGTGATAATGGCAGCGTCCTTCATGACCGTATTTGTATGCTTGTTGTACCACGCTGCCAGGAGCGCGGCCGGCACCAGAAAGTGATGTTCCGGGCCATGGATGTTTACCTGAGGGTTCTTCATGAGAACGGTGGCGATCCGGTGAGGGTCTTTGAGCTGGGTGGTGCGGCAATACTGTTCGATCAATCCGTTGGGTTCCAGGCTGTGACATCGGTCGCAGATGTAATGATTATTGATGCAGCAGACATCGGCATCGAAAGTCTTGCCGCAATATTCGCACTGGAGTTTTCCATCCGCAGAAAGGTAGGTCAACTCAAGGCCGCAGATCAGGCAGCCTGTTTTGTAACTCATGATTCCACCCCCGTTTATCTCGCCTGGATTCGGTATATAAATTTATATCGTGAATGCCCGATTTCTGCAAAGGAAAATAATTCGCCGTTGAATCTAATACCCGTCGTCGTAGCGCTTTCCGATGCATCCTGGCAAGACTTCCGCCGACAACAGAGTTGATGAAAAATTGTAATTGGGGGTTTTGGGGAGTTGGACACTTAATTTTATCGAATTTCTTTGAACACTTTTACAAAGGCATATGATAAGTACATACTACAACGTATTTGATAAGCGGTTGCATGAGGTCTCGCTGACTCTTCTGCCGGCACATTGACTTAAGGGATGTGTAAAACGTGATACGGCTTCATAATCGACATCAGATTTCAGAACTCTCCGCTGAGCAGGTTCCAAAATGAAAATTTCCACCTCCAATAAAACAAATATAGTGCTGATCGGCATGCCGGGATCGGGCAAGAGCACGGTCGGGGTCATCCTTGCCAAACTCACATCCCGGAGCTTCCTTGACACAGATCTTCTCATTCAGATCTCAGAGCAGCGCCCTCTCCAGCATATTGTCGACTCCCAAGGTTACATGGCCCTCAGGAGTATAGAGGAGCGCATCCTCCTCGGCATCGAGTGCAAAGGCCATGTGATCGCCACCGGGGGGAGCGCGGTCTACAGCCATCCAGCTATGGAGCGGCTGCGTTCGGAAGGGGTTATCGTTTTCCTCGATGTGGATCTCCTCACCCTTGAGTCCAGGGTGCGTGATTTAGCCACCAGAGGCCTTGCAAAGCGCCCTGATCAGAGTTTCGCCGACCTTTTTGCCGAACGTGTCGCGCTCTATGCAAAGTATGCGGAAATTACGATCAACTGCTCCCGGCTCACCCATGAAGAGACATGCGCAGGCATCATCGCCATGTTGGCGAACCATTTGGCGGTCTGCTGAATAAGGTGGGGAAGAGGTATCTTGCAGAGGATATGGAGCGGGCGGAAGGGTAAGAGGGGGAAAGGAGATGTTGGAAAGCCCCGAGGTTTAGAACCTCGGGGCTTTCCTTCAGAATCGGGCCAACCTTACAACAAATTGGAATCAGTGACCGGAGAGCTTCATGTAACACTCAGCCTGGTAAAGCGCGGCCTCGGGTGCGTCCGGCGAGTTGGGGTAGGCTGACAGGTAGTCGTCAAATATCTCCAGGGCCAACCGGTAATTCCCTTTTTCATATGCCCTGACACCGCGTTTGAAGAGGTGTTGTCCGGCTTTGTCGGTAGTGACGGGTGCGGAAAAAGTCCGGCGCTCTTCGAGAACCGTTGGGCCTTTCTTTGTTGAGGGTGCTTTTTTCCTTATATTGCCATGGTTCTCTTTTACGGTCGTCGAGCTCCCTTCCGGCCGCGTCACGGGAACCTTCAACATAGCTCCGGCATAAATCAGGTCAGGGTTTTTGATCCTGTTGAAGAGAAGTATCTGCGGGAAAAAAGCGCTTCTTGCGCCGTACCTCCGCGACAGCTTGCTCAGGGTATCGCCTTTGCGGATGATTATGTTCTTGGTAAGGACGCCGTCGCCGGGTGCCGGAATGTTTTCCGACTGGACCTTCTCCGGTTTGTAGAGGTAGTAATCTTCCGCATGCGCCGTTGATGCGGCGCATGCCATGATCATCACCAGTGCAATCGCCATGCTTCGCGCCATATCAGTACCTGTTCCCCAACTGGTCTTCGTAAGTAACAAGATTCTTGATCTGGATGTTTGTTCCGACCGGTATTCCCGTCTTGACCCGGAAGGAGACTTTTACAAGCCTCTTTTCGCCGGCTCCGAGTTCCGGGAAATTCCAGAGATATTCGCCGTTGCCCGCCGGCAGGAAGGGAACATCGGCCGCCAGTATCTCCAGATTGTCGGGGAGAATGCTCCGGATCTCTACTGTCTTGGCCAGATTGGAGCCGCGATTGACGACAGTGAAATCAAAGGAGGAGATTTCAGCAGGCTTCAGCTTGCCACCCTTCCCGGACATGGAAAGCTCTATGATGGGGCGCGCAAACCTTAGGCTGACCGTCACCGCCCCGGTCTGCCCTTTGTTGTTTTCGGACTCGACGGCCGTGTTGATAGTTATTTCACTGGTGTCTTGCGCGCTTTGCGGAGTAGTCAGCTCCATCATCAGATAGGCCTCTTCCCGTGGCTCAAGGGGGCCGATAAGGTTTACGGCGGTCGCGTCCGGAGCGCGTCTGCCGTTTCGCTCCTTATCCACGAAATAACGGCAGGTCAGGCCGGCCGGGACATCGGCCCTGATCCGGAACGCCTCCCGTATATTGCCGGTATTGGTGACAACGATGGGTATGGTAATGGTCTGGCCGGGGATGACGATCACCCTTTCCGTATTGGCCCTGGCCGATACCCCGCTTATTTCCTGAACCACCGTCGCAGCTGACAGAAACGATTCCCTGCTATCCAGTTCGGAATTGATTACATTTGCTCGCAAAGTTAGATCCTGGTGGGCCGGAGCGCCTTCCTTGACCTGCAAAACGACCGTGTAATCCCTGCTTTCGCCGGTATTGATCTTCTGCCCCTCTATTACCAGTGCGCCTTTCGTCCCCTGATGGAACCCGGAGGAGGCGAGATCAACCGGCTCATAATGGGGGGAATAATCGAGGCTGAGAGTTACATTGCCTGCGTCTGAGGACCCGGCATTGAGCAGGGCGATGTGATAGACCACGGTATCGCCCGGCAGGACGGTTCCCTTGTCGGGATTTATAACGGCGCGCAGGAGCGGGGCTGAAGCCATGAGGGCGATCTCCCGCGACTGTGAGACGTCCTGGGCAAACAGGGAACCGGCCTTGATCGGGAAAGCTGCCTGCTGGCCGTCGATGCTGTTGATGGGTATCATGCCGGTCACGAGCCCCTTGAAAGTCTCACCGGGCACAAGCTGGGGGGTAACGTTCATGTAGGTTTCAGGTGCTGACGAGGAGGCAAACCTGATGTCGAATTCCGGGGGGAACCCGGACTCAAGTGAAAAACTGTCCAGGCCGTTCCCCTGGTTCACCAGCTCGAAGGGGATGGAAAAACGCTTGCCCAGCGGGTAAGACTGACCTGAGGAAAGCAGGTTCAAGCCGCAATCGGCAAACTGCTCAATTTCAAGTGTCACGATCTGCGCGTTGGCGCCGGAAGTGGGAGCGGTACCGCGGACACGGGCGGAACGGCCGGAAGTCCCCAGCTCTTTCAGCTTGGCGGCAGCGACAGTTGCCGCGCGGGAACCGGGGTACTTGCTGATGACGGACTTATACCCTGCAATGGCTTTTTCCCGCATGGCGGCGGCATTCCGCACCATACGGGGGGATGCCGCCGGCTCAGGCCGCTTCACCTTGGCAGCTTTCTCCAAGGTTGCTTTTGCAGCGGCGCTCTTCCTGACAGCGGCTTTTTCAGAAGCAACTTTTTCCAAGGCTGCTTTTGCAGCGGTGCTCTTCCTGGTCGCGGCTTTCTCGGAGGCAGCTGTCTCCGCGGCCACCCTTTCCTGCCACGCAGATTCCGTCGCCGCTTTTTCTTCCGCCACATGTTTCTCGGTTTCAGTAGCCATTGATGCTGTTTTAGCCGCAGCCAGCTTTTCTGACTCCGCCTTTTCGGCAAAGGCTTTTTCCGCCGCCAATCTTTCCGAGTCGGCTTTCTCCGCGGCCACTCTGGCATCCGCCGAACTCGCCGTTACTACCTTTTCTTCCGCGGGCTCTGCTCCGGCCGGAAGCGGCTCGCCTTTTGCGTAGGCGGCGGCTAGCTTTGCCAAATCCGGTTCGACGGTATTTTTCAGAGGGCTGTTGGGATATTCCTTGTAGAACTGGGCCATGTACTGGGCGGCTTCCTTGCGATGCCCCGCCTTGTAATTGGCCCGGGCCAACCAGAAGATCGCCATGTCGCGCAGGGGTGAATCGGGATACTTCTGCAGGACCTGCGACATATTATCTATGGCGCCTTGATAATTCTTGCTCTGGTAGGCATTGAATCCTGAAATGAATATCTGCGAGTCCTGGTACTCGACAGGGAAAGCTGGGGTGGCAAGGAGGGAGAGCAGAACAACAAAACCCAGAAGGGAACGTCTCGCGACAGCGCGTAGAATCGTCATAACATCCACGGGATCAACCTTTCCAAGTATATAAGATTAATTTGTAAAAATGTTTTAAATACATAGCATCATAATTCCGGCTTGTCAACGATGAAAGGCTTGTTCAAAGGGCCTTCGGGATCGTTACAACATTTTACCCCCATTTGAACAGCCAACCTTTTTATGATGATTGAAACGCCCTTAAATTCAGCCGGAAATATATGTTTTAAATCCTCCACTTTGAACTTATAATATGAAGAGCCAGAGGTTATTTTCACGCGGGCACCTTAACCAGTCTTCGGACCGGCGCCATCTAATGAACCTTGTGCAGAAAAAACCATGATCGATATCACCAGAACCGACCACTTTCCCGCTGCGCCGGGTGTTTACCTGATGAGGGGGGACGACGGACACATCCTCTACGTGGGTAAGGCACACGACCTGAAAAAGCGGGTTCGCTCCTATTTCAGCGCTTCCCGCGACACGCGCAGGCATATACGCTTCCTCATGGATCGGGTGGCCGATATCGATTTCATCGTAACGGACACGGAGAAAGAAGCGCTCATTCTGGAGAACACCCTCATCAAGGAGCACAGGCCGCGCTACAATTTCAACCTGCGCGACGACAAGACCTACTTCTCCCTGCGCATGGACATGAAAGAGGAGTTTCCTCGCCTCACCATCGTCCGCAAGGTCGCCAGGGATGGGGCTCGCTTCTTCGGCCCCTACTCATCCGCTGCCGCGGCCCGCGAGGTGCTGAAGCAGCTCCGCAGGATATTTCCGCTGCGCCACTATCCCCTTGAAACCTGCCGCAGGCGGAAACGCCCCTGCCTTTTCCATCAGCTCAAGCAATGTTCCGCCCCGTGCCATGGTCTGATATCACGGGAGGAGTACCTCCTCCTAGCCGAGGGTGCCGCCCTCTTCCTGGAAGGGAAAAACCGCGACCTGGTGAAAATATACCGGCAACGGATGGCGGAGGCGGCAGACTCGGAGCAGTTCGAGGTTGCGGCGCGCTTCCGCGACCTGATAAGCGCTGTCGAGGTGACGGTGGAAAAACAGAAGATGGTTGTGGCGGAGGGGGACTTCGATCTTCTCGGCTACCACCGCGCCGGCGACAGGCTGGAGGCGCTCATCCTCTTCATGCGGGGGGGCAAGGTGATCGGCAGCCGGAGTTACACACTTTCATGGGGGTTCGACGACTCGGAAGGCCTGGCATCCTTTCTCCACGAATACTACGGCCGTGATGTCCACATCCCTTCAGAACTCCTCCTCCCCATACCGCTTCCGGAAACCGACTCCTTTGCCGAACTCCTCTCGGAAAAACGCGGCCGCAGGGTCATCATTGCCTGCCCGAGGCGCGGAGTGAAGAGCGAGCTGGTGAGTCTGGCCATGAAGAACGCCGCGGAAACAGCGAGGGAGAAAGAGGAGTCCCGGGCCGGGACGGAAAAAACGTTGCGGGAAATGCAGGAGAGACTCAACCTTCCCCGCCTACCCCGCCGTATCGAGTGCTACGACATCTCCAATATCCAGGGGCGCCATGCGGTCGGGAGCCGGGTGGTCTTTATCGACGGCCGGGCCGAAAACGCCCTCTACCGCCGTTATCGCATCAGGAGCGTTGATCAGGCGGACGACTTCTCCATGATGCGGGAAGTCCTCTCCCGCCGCTTTGCACCCGGCAGGGATGACGGTGCTCCGGACCTGATCGTCGTTGATGGAGGCATCGGCCAGTTGAACGTTCTCATCGGGGTCCTGCGGGAGTTGAACATAGAGGGAGTACCGGCCGTAGGGCTGGCCAAGAGCAGGGTTGAGAAGGGGATGACGAAAGAGGAGATCGAGCGGAGCGCCGAGCGGATATTCCTGCCGGGGCGCAGGAATCCGGTGGTGTTGCGCCAGAACTCGGCTCCGCTTCTACTGCTTTGCCGTATTCGCGACGAGGCCCACCGCTTCGCCATCACGTACCACAAAAAAGTACGCGATAATGAAACCCTCACCTCGCGTCTGTCAGCAGTGCCGGGTGTCGGGGAAAAGCGTCTAAAGGAACTGTTGCGCCACTTCGGCAGCCTGCGCAAACTGGAGGGGGTGTCAATGGAAGAGATATCGGCGGTTAAGGGGATTTCCGGGAGCTTGGCCAGAGGTGTGTGGGAGTTTCTCCATCCCGCTACTCCCCGGTAAAGAATCTCCGAATGCTTCTCCCCATCTCCCTGAATGCGTCGCCGGTCTTTTGCCCGGCGTCGCTGAACCACTCGCCGAGGCTCCTTCCGGTCTTCTTCGCTGCCTGGCTGGTATCCTTACCTATCTGCTTGAAGCCCTGTCCGACCTCTTTCCCCCCTTCCTTAAAGGCCTGGCCGGTTTCCTTGCCGATCTTTTTCACCCCCTGACCGATCTCCTTCCCACCTTCCTTGAAGGTATTATCGGCCCAACCGGGAGTGGCCAGGGAAAGGGCGATGATCACAACACCCAGTATTTTTATCATAGTGGCACCCACCTCTGTAAAGTTATTTCCGCCCGCGCTCTGGACGGTTATCCTGTCCGGACTTTCCCTGATAACCCCCTGATTTGCCGGTCTTCTTTTTTTGGGGGCGCGCTTCGCCAACAATAATAACACGATTTATCAGGAGTGCACCATCAAGGGTGGTGATCGCCTCTTTCGCCTCATTATCGGTAGCCATTTTCACAAAAGCGCAACCCTTGAACTGGCCCGTCTCGGGATCGATTACCAAGTGGACCGAGGCGACCGTTCCCGTCACTGAAAAGAGTTTCCTTATATCATTTTCCGTGGCCCTATCGGAGATATGCCGCACATAAAGCTCTTTACCCATGATTTTTCCTCTTTCTTATTCATTATTGTGCCATCAAGATGACATTTGATTGCAGGGGCCGACCCTATTTCAAGAAATCTATCCCAGGTATGGCGGTAATTGCAAGGCTATAATCCTCTATGCCAAAGAGTGTCAAGGTTCATCTCCTGACGCGCATCCCCCCTGTTGCGTCGTATGAATAGAGGAGAAGGCCGGCCCAGATACAGGCAAAGCCGGCAAGGTGAGTCCTGCTGAACGGTTCAGCGAACACCAGGACGGCCAGGAGGAAGTGAATCGTCGGTGTAATATACTGCATGAACCCGATAGAAGCAAGGCTCAGACGCCTGGCCGCGGCCGAGAACCAGAGCAGGGGTATCGCGGTGATGACGCCGGCCAGGGGGAGGAGGATATTGTCCCCGACCGTGGTGGAAGGGAACGCCCCTTTACCCGTGACTCCGAGGTTGATGAGGTAGCCGGAGGCGGCTGGAAAGAGGAGGAGGGTCTCCACTGAGAGCCCGGTCAGGGCGCCGGCCGGAACGATCTTGCGCAAGAGCCCGTAAAGTGCAAAGGTGATCGCCAATACGAGGGATATCCATGGTACGCTGCCGAGATGGAGAGTCAGGACGATCACCCCGGCGCAGGCAAGGGCCAGGCTTAGTATCTGGAGTCGCCGCAACCGCTCCCCGAGAAAGATGAAACCGAGCAGCACCGAAACCAGTGGATTTATGAAGTAGCCGAAGCTCGACTGGAGCACCTGGCCGCGGTCCACCGCAACTATGAAGACGAACCAGTTGGTGGAGATGAGGATGGTGGTGGCGGCGAGGGTGATGAGCGTCCTCCGCTGCGCCAGGGCAATGCGGACCTTGCCCCACTCACGGGTGGCGGCGAGAGGGACCATGAGAGTGATAAGGGACCATGCGATGCGGTGGGCGAGCACTTCCAGGGGGGGGACATGGGCCACCCATTTGAAGTAGAGGGGGAAGAACCCCCAGAGGAGGTATGCGGCGAGGCCGTAGGCGACCCCCATGCGGGTTTCGCCGGCGCTGTCATGGATCGAATGGATCAGAATAGCCTCCGGGACCTGGAGTTTATCAGGATACTGGGGGACAAACGGGCAGATGTTTCCGGTGGTGGCCGAAAAGAGCAAAATGAAAGACCCGACGGCATTCCGGCGGGCCTTTCCGATTCCTCTTCATTGCACCCTGTCACCCAGGGCTAATGCGGCGGCTATTGACGCCGCTCCAGATACTGCCCAAGTTTTCCATCGGGAACTTCTACTTCCTCGATTCCGTGTCCTCCTTGGGAGTGGATTCAGGTAGCTACCTGTACGTATTATACCACAATATAAGAAAATAAAAGCAAGCAGGTTTTATTTTTTTCAGCTGGTTTAATGATTCGATTTCTCTTGTCATTGCTGCTTTTCCCACTCCGCATAGAGCTCTGCGATACGGGCGGAAAGCAGGGCGTGTTCATCTCCCCCCTTCCTGGCCGCCTCATGGTCTGCGAAATAGGCCGGGTCCGCCATCTTTTTCTCCAGTTCAGCCAAGGCACTTTCCATCTTGCCGATCTCGGCTTCGATCTCAACGAGCAGTTTCTGTTTTTGCCGCTCTTCGCGCTGCCGCTGCTTCTCCTCTTCGCGCTGCCGCTGGCGATTGTCCCTGGATGCCGGGACCGCATCGCGGAAAATGGGGGGAGGGGAAATCAGAGGGGATTCATCATCCGCAGATAATTTCTTCTTCTCCAGGTAATATTCGTAGTCGCCAAAATATGAAATGAGCTTCCCTTCTTCTACTTCAATGACACGTGTCGCCACTCCGTCTATGAAATGGCGGTCGTGGGAGACGAATACGACCGTGCCGGGGAAGGCGCGCAGGGCGTCGAGGAGCACCTCCTTGCTGAAGAGGTCGAGGTGGTTGGTCGGCTCATCCATGAGGAGAAGATTGGCGGGCTTAAGGAGCATCTTGGCCAGAGCCAGCCGGTTTTTCTCGCCGCCGGAGAGGACCGACACCATCTTGTCGATGTCATCGCCGGAGAAGAGAAAGGCGCCGAGGATGTCGCGAAGCTGGGGGACCATGTCATAGGGGGCGTCCGCCAGGAGTTCCTCGTAGGCGGTCCTGCTGCTCTCCATCGCCTCCGCCTGGTCCTGGGCGAAATAGTCAAGGGCCATGTTGTGGCCGGCGACCCGCGCCCCTTCCTGGAACTCCCCCCCTGCCAGGACCCGCATCAGGGTTGATTTGCCGGCACCGTTGTGCCCCACCAGGGCGACCCGCTCCCCCTGTTCGATGGCGAAGTCGATGCCGTTCAGCACTTTTTTCTCGCCGTAGGCTCGGG
>JBGQDJ010000027.1:0-13297 GCA_041495805.1 Geobacteraceae bacterium | reverse complement strand
CAACGATGGAGTAATGATGTTCCCGGCGCTCGCCAAGGAAATAAGAAACGGCAGGGGGGAAACGGTCTTTAACCAGCAGGGGCTGGCCCTGCGCAGCCTGGTTACTCCGGAAACCGCCGGTCAACTCTCGAAAATGCTCTCCAAAACCGTCAGCAGCGGCACCTCCCGGAAGGTTTTCCATGACCGGCGCGGCCGGTCGCTTCTGGCCTCCGTTGACATCGCTGCAAAAACCGGTTCCATTAACGGCAAGGACCCGGCAGGCCACTATAGCTGGTTTGCAGCCTATGCGCCGATAAATGACCCGCAGATAGCCCTGGTGGCGCTGATTATCAACCAGGACAAGTGGCGGATCAAGGCTACGTATCTGGGCGAACAGGCCCTGGAAGCCTTTTTCAAGTAGTTGGAAACGTGGCCTTTTCGCAATCTCTGCGTTGATCTGCGGGATTACTTGTGACTCGGCCGAAGGCCTCGCCCTACGGGCAGCCTGAAGCTGTCAACTTTCGCATCCGCGAAAGTTTGCGACGGAGTATATGAGTCGCGCAATCCCTTGATCGCCTTGACCTTGCAAAAAATCCACGTTTCCCTGTTTCTATTTATAAAGTGCGTAACGTGAGATTCATGTTGCTCGTCGCACGGGATCAAAATCCATGGACTGCATGAAATGCGGCACCTGCTGCACCGCGCCGGACATAATTACATTGGGGAAACCACTGGGGGCCAGATGCCCGCATCTGGACAATGAAGATCTCTGCGCGATTTATGAAGAGAGGCCGGCGGTATGCCGTGGCTACCAGGCCGACGGGATATGCCTGGAGATAGCAGCGCCGACCCTGGAGGAAAGGGTGGACAGGTATCTTACACTGTTCGGGCTGCAATAAGGAGCGCAACCTTTACGGTTTATATTGCTTCAATGAAAATGCGCCGTTGCTCCATTCGCCATAGGTAAAGTGGCTGATCCAGTCACCAAGCGAAAGGAGGGTCCGCGCCCTGCCGTCGGAAGTCTGCTCTAAGAGCGGCAGATGAAAGTGACCGACAATGACTGCGTCGCACCCCTCCCGGAATCGAGCGGAGGCGAATTCCCGCAGAATCGCTGGATAATCCCACTTGATCCGTCGCGTATCATGGTTTTTTCTGCTCGCCCGGCCCATCCGCTCCGCTATGTATGAAGCAACGAATGGCGGAACCATCGGTATGATCGCCCTGGTCAGACGGTTATGCAGAAGAAATCGCAACAGCCTGTAGCCGTGGTCGGCGGTGTTGATCTGATCTCCATGGCAGAGATACACTTTCTTTCCATCCAGTTCAAAGATAGCCGGTCCGCTTAATACCCGGGCATTGAGGGTCTCCTCGAAAAAGGGGCCCATGTGAAAATCATGGTTCCCTTCGAAATATATGATTCCGACCCCTTTTTCATGCAGCAGCCTGAGCTGTTCCAGCACCGGCAAATAGTGGCGGAAGGGAACCACCGGGTACCCGATCCAGAACTCGAACAGGTCCCCCAGGATAAAAAGCGTATCGGTTTTTTCGGGCAATCCGGCGAGGAAATCGAGCAGAAACCGGTAATTCCCATCGGTTTCGTTTTTCAGATGGGCATCTGAAATAAATATCTTGCACATGACGGCACTATAAAGGAAAATAAATGAAAGGTAAAGGTGGAGGTAAAGATACCTCGCTCAGACTTTAAAGGAATCTTGATGAACATGATGAACATGATGAGGGCAGTGGAATTAGTCTGGGACGATCTCCTGGATGCCTTTGAGAACACCGATCCGGACATCGTCTATTTTCTCGACAAAAACAGCGGCGAGATTTTCTTCGTTCCCATCGATTATGAAGACGACGATTTCTGGGATGAGATGGAGATCAATGACGATCAATTTCTGGAAATGCCCGGATTCGATTATGAAAAGGAAAGACTCCTGGTCCATGAGTTTATAAAGGGGGTAAAGAGCGCGAAACTGCGGGATCTCCTGACCCGCGCTTTTGTCGGCAAACGCCCCTACGGCAGGCTGGATGAGATCCTGACTTTTTACCCCGATGAGCTGGAGCGTTTGTCGGCGCAGAAGGAGCAACTCACCAACGATCGGGTACGGAGCTGGCTTGAAGAGCACGATATCTTCACTTTCGGGGGGTCATGCTAGATAGTTTCCGTCCGGAAAGGGTTCTTTTCCGCCCTGGCGGTGTCAATCTGCGGGATTACTTGTGCGGCATACAGTAGTATGCCTCCGCGCAATCCCTTGATTTCCTGGCCAGAACGTAAAATCCCTCCTTTCCGAATCGGAAACCAGTAGTTTCTCATCCGGAATTTCCGGATGAAAACTGGATAAAACTCAGATCCGAGCCAAGAGAGTCCAATGAATTCAAACCAACTCGTCGGGAATCGCCTGATATCGGCACTTTTAATTGCAGTTGCGCTCATTGCGACGGGCTACGCAATCCAGCACACCTTTTCCTGCTTTCTTCTCGCCTTTGTAATCGCCTATATCCTTGACCCTTTCGTGCTTATGCTGGAGCGACGTAAACTCAACAGGGTGTACGCCCTCACCATTCTTTATATTATACTCGGTCTATTCTCCATATTCTTTCTTGTCTACCTAGTCCCCCTGCTCAACCTGCGCTGGCAGGCCCTGGTCCGCAATCTCCCCTTCTACCTGCAGAAAGTCAAGGAGATAGGCCAGAACTGGGAGGTACGATTCGAACCAGCCTTTGCCACCGAAGAGTGGCGCTGGCTGCTGGATAATCTGGTGGGCAGCATGGACAAGCTGTTCTCGCAAATCGGCGCCGGAGTATATGCGGCCATGTCGAAGGTGATATTCAACATTTTCAACCTCGTTCTGGCCCCGATCCTGGTTTTTTTCATGCTCTATTACAAGCGGGACATTGTTTCAGGGATTACCCTGTGGCTCCCGGCCGGGCAGCGCGAGACCATCCTCATAGTGGGGCGTGAGATCAACGCCAGCATTGGCGGCTACATCAAGGGACAGTTCATCGTCTCGTTCATCGTGGCTATTCTTGCAACGACGGCGCTATTTTTTCTGGGGGTCGATTTTCCCCTGTTTAACGGTATCTTTGCCGGCCTGGCATCCATCCTTCCTTTCATCGGCGTCATCCTGGCCACTCTCCCCCCTCTCTTCTTTGCTTATGTCAAGTTCCAGAGCGGAATCGTCATCCTGAAGGTTATTGCAGCCTTCGCCATGATCTACTTTTTCGAAGGATATCTCATCAAACCGATTGTTTTCAAGGGGGCGATGGACCTCAACCCGCTCGTCACAATCATCGCTGTCATGGCATTCGGCGAACTGATGGGATTCTGGGGTATTCTCCTTGCCATCCCCATTGCCGCCGCCATCAAGGTTTTTTCGTCTCATTTCCGCCGCGGTGATTTCAATGGCACTGCCTGAACCGGGTGGGAAAAAGCTGCAAGATGCTTTACAAGCAGTACAAACCTCCCATCCTTGTAGTTTCCGCAAAAATAGTGTAGGATAGCCCCCTCGTCAGGCAATCACCTTTTATCGCAGGAACACCCGTGCTTACAGGAATAACTCTCGTCATCGCTTCCTACCTGCTCGGCTCCGTCCCGACCGGGCTCCTCCTGGGCAAGGCCCTAGGTGTCGATATCAGGACCTCCGGCAGCGGCAACATCGGCGCGACCAATGTCTACCGTACTCTGGGGCGCAAGGTGGGAATTGCAACCCTCCTGTGCGACTGTCTGAAGGGGCTGATTCCGGTCCTGGCGGCCCGCTGGCTCGGACTTCCCGACATATGGACGGCAGCAGCCGGGTTCGCGGCTTTCTTCGGTCATGTCTATACCGTCTTTCTCCGCTTCAAGGGTGGAAAAGGGGTCGCCACCGCGCTCGGGGTATTCCTCGGCGCAGCGCCCCTGGCTGTCCTGCCCACAATCGTGGTATTCGCGCTCGTTATCTGGAAATGGCGCTACGTCTCACTTGCATCCATCACTGCAGCAGCCGCCATGCCCATAATAGTGGCGATTATCGACAAAAGGCCTCTCATTACAGCCATGACAATTTTGATCGCGGCCATTGTCATCTGGAAGCACCGTGAGAACATCAGCCGGCTTAAGGCCGGAACCGAAAATAAATTCAAGGCTTGATTGAACACCGGATGGATTACCCTCTGTTAAAAAAATACCGTATCCAACTGCTTGTTGCTATTACACTATCTCTTCTCTTCCTGCTGGCCCGCTTTGGTCTCTTCCTTACAAACCCTCCCGGCACGGGGAAAAACGAACAGATTATAGATTTCGACCAGGGTCAATCCCTGAAAAAATTTGCCGTAGCCATGGAGAAGCGCAAGGTCATTAGCAACGCAGGGCTGTTTGTCCTCTATGCGCGCCTGCGCGGGGACGATGGACGGGTCAAGGCGGGATACTACCAGTTCAACGACGGCATGAAGCCTGCCGAGATCCTGCGCCGGATGGTTGCGGGAGAAGTTTACGTACTGCGCTTCAGCGTCCCTGAAGGATACTCCATCTACCAGATCGCGGAGCTTCTTGCCGGACGCCGTCTGTTCGACAGGGACACCTTTCTCAGGGAATGTTTCAGCAAGCCGCTCCTCCGGGAACTGGGCGTCAGCGGGAATAGCATGGAAGGGTATCTCTATCCCAGCACCTACGACCTTACTCCTGATATGACCCCGGCAGGCCTTATAAGGCTCATGTCGGTACAGTTCGATAAGGTTTATGAACGTGAATTCGCCGACCGGGCAAAGAAAGCAGGCATGACGAAGCGGGAGATAATCATTCTGGCCTCCATGATCGAAAAGGAAGCGGTCAGACCGGAAGAGAGACCGCTCATCGCCTCGGTGTTCCGTAACCGCCTGCGCCGCGGGATGCCGCTGCAGAGCGACCCTACGGCAGTTTACGGGGTACGCGCCTTTGCGGGGAACGTTTCGAAAAATGACATCTCCCGCACCACCCCCTACAACACCTATCTGATTGGCGGGCTCCCCCCCGGCCCCATCGGCAATCCCGGCAACGGGGCTATCGAGGCTGCCATCAACCCGGCCACGACAAGTTATCTCTATTTTGTGGCCAAAAAAGATGGTTCCCACCACTTTTCCACCACCCTCGATGAGCACAACAACGCTGTAAGGAAATATCTGAAATCCTCAGGTGGCCCTTCTTTTCGGCCTATAGCCGGGCATGGCAGTGAGAGAAAGATTCTTGCGGCAGTAAAATAAAGTCCCGGATCTTCCGCCGGATTTACCTCCGCGCCCCTTACCAACGTGCACCCTGCAAGCTTCAGGGACCTTTTCACTGCTCCCTTGCGACCATCGCAAATCTGATGCTTGTTCGACAATTCATCAATAAAAAATGATCTTTACATAAAAAAAACTTCCATTCGGCGCGTCAATGCGCTAAATTCTGCTGAGTTGGACACTACGGTGGTAGATCGGAGGGCGCATGGGCAGGATTTTCTGCAGAATCATGATGACGCTGTGTTGCACCATCCTCCTGGCTGCGTCTGTGCAGGCCAAGACGCTGAAGGAGGTCTACCTCAAGGATGGCGGGATAATCAAGTGTCAAAATGCCTGGCAAGCAAACGGCAAGGTGAAGGTTCTCGTCAACCATGAACTGCTTGTTGACCTTTCCAGGTCTGAAGTTGACCTGAAAAAGACCTTCGGCAAGAAACCGGCAAAGGCCGCGAAGAAGATGAAGGCCGGGAAAAAGGGGACTTTTAAACCGGCCGCACTAAACCCGGAGGTAATTCCGCAACCGCCTGAAAAACCGGTTGTTGCTCCGGCAGCGGAACAGAAGCCTGAAACCCGCTTGAAACCTGAGGCAAAACCGGCTCCTCCTATAGCAAAACCGGTCGCTCCAGCCGTAAAGAATGCTACTCCCACACCTAAACAACCAGCATCCAAGGAGATAAAACCATCGCCTCCGGCGGCGAAACATCCACCCGCAGAGCCTGTTAAACCTGCGCCACCGGCACCAAAACAACAGGCAGCGCCCGCTTCAAAGCCTGCTGCTCCGGCCGCAGCAAATGCTCCACCTGCGGCCAAACCGGCTGTGCAGCACCCCGCGACCTCGGCGAAAAAGCCTGCTACCGGGGCAGCCGCCACTAAACCTGAGGCGCCGCGCTCCAATCTCCCGCTTGCCAAGCCCGCAACGCCTCCTGAGGAAAAGAAATCTTTTCTCTCCGGCAATATGAAATACTTCGCCCTCGCGGGTCTGCTTCTGCTCCTGGTGATAGGCTACGTGGTATATAAAAAGAAGCAATAGGCTTAATCAACCAGTAGACTCGCCATACAGGTGATCCCTGAAAACGTTTGGCAATAAGAGAGGGGCCGGTAACACCGGCCCCTCTCATTTGTCAATGCAAGCTCCGTAATCTTTAAGCTCGCCGCTTGTATAAGGCATCTTCCTGCCGCACTTCTGGCACCTCCAGAAGAGCCCCCCTGCACCCGGGGTCAGGACCATCGTCCCCTGGCAATCTGGGCAATTCTTTTGCGCTTCCATATCCCCACCTCCACTGAGTAAAACAGGTTCAGGCCGAGATACACTGATGGCCGGGAACCTTTTCCCGGTTCACCCGTCTACTCCACCTCTTTTACCGCTTTCATGATCCCGGAAGGAGTGATCTGAGCGTTTCCGACCAGTGTCAGAGTCTTGTTTGTCTTGGCGTTATGTAAAACCATTGTCGGCGTGGAGACGACCCTGAACTGCTCCGCAAGTTTCTGAGAGTTTGCCATCTGCTGGGTCACTTCCAGGAAGCTCAGTTGCTTGTACGTGACTTTCAGGGGCGCAATTGCGGCCATGATGTCGTCGTATGAAGGGTTCTTGGTCTTCTGCGCAACGACAAAAAGCGCCTTGCGAAGTTGCATGATTTTAGCTTTCTCATATGCCGCAAATGAGAGGTGGTAAGGGACGAAGTTCAATGAGTCCTGATGGATGATTTTGTCAACGAAAAGGATCCTGGCCTTCTTGGTCAGGGCCGGGTAAACGGCCTCCATTGACTCTTCCACCTTTGAACAGAACGGACAGAACCAGTCGGAAAAGAAGTAGACCTCCAGTTTGCTGTCCTGCTTGCCCACATAAAGGTTAAGCTGCCCCGCCGAGGCTTCTTCTTTGGCCATCCCCGAAAAGGTCAGGGCAAAACCGATCATGGCGGTAACAAAGATAATCATCGGTTTGCCGAATGTCTTCAGATTCATCTGGAATTCCTCCTTGCAGGATTTGAAATATCTGCCCAGCTGGCAGGCAGCCAGGATAAAGACGATGGCAGCTGCGGCGAGACAGAGCGGGCACCATGCCCCGATAACGTTTTTCTGAAGCAGGATCATATTGATTTCAGCGCCGGACGCGCCCGCCAGGAGCAGATTGAACATCAACGGCGCGCCGGGGATCCGGTTTATCAGGGAAACGAGCAGTCCGGCAAGGATGAAGAAGGCAATGCCTATGGGGGTAAAAGAGATGCCGAACAGCAGGTACTTATGGACCTCGGTGCAGGCGCCGAAGGTACACAGGTTGGTGGCTGTGATGACGGAGATGACAAATCCGCACGCGATCAGAACCAGTAGGAAGAGGCGATAGCGATTACCCATTGGACGGCTCCTGCTAGTTTGCTTTGATTGGAGTCCTATATATTTATTATACTATTATTTCGCTAAATTCAATACCGAACTGACCGGATCAGACGGCAACGACCTTAAGCGGCTGAATATGGCGGCAACCCTGCCAGGAGCCGCGCCGTTTCAATTCATTGAGCACACTGTACCACATCTGGTTGTTTTTCATGTCCCAGGCCGGGGCCACCCGGATGGCCAGCGGCGCCGATCCGTACAGTCGCTGGATGGCGATCCTGGCGGGTATACGCTCAAGGAAATCGCAGACCGCCGCCACATATTCAGAGTGCGGAACCGGGATGAATTCACCTTCATAGTACATCTCCGCCAGCCTGGTCCCCTTCACGGCATGCAGCTGATGGATCTTGAGGGAATCGACAGGGAGAGAGGCGATTAACTCGGAGGTTTTGAGGAACCCTTCCCGGCTCTCGCCTGGAAAGCCGTAGATGAGGTGGGTGCAGATCTCAATACCACGGTTGGCGACCCTTTCCACCCCCTTTACGTATTCGGCAAGGGTATGGCCACGGTTGATCTTTGCAAGTATCTCATCATCCATGGACTGGAGACCCAGCTCCAGACAGATGTATCTGGTGCGGGCCAGTTCTTCCAGGTAAAGGAGTATTTCATCGCTAAGGGCGTCGGGCCTGGTGCCGATGGAGAGTCCGAGGACATCCGGATGATCGAGGGCACGGCGATAGAGGTCAAGGAGCTTTGCTGTAGAGGCATAGGTATTTGTGTATTTCTGGAAATAGATTATGAACTTTTCGCTGCCGAACCTCTGACGGTGATATGTCATTCCTGCCGCCATCTGCTCCTCGATGGGGAGCTCAGGCTGGGTCCCTGCCGGGGAAAAGGAGGTGTTGTTACAGTAGATGCAGCCGCCTGAGCCTTTTTCCCCGTCGCGGTTCGGGCAGGTAAAGCCACCGTCCACATTGACCTTGCTGACGCGGCAGCCAAAGCGGCGGCGCAGGTACGAGCCGTAGGAGTTGATACGCAGATCCTTGTGGATAAAGCCTTCGGGCATGGTTACTCTTCTTGGTGTTCAAGAGCGGGAAGGAGGCCAAGGAGTCTCTCTGCTTCCGCACGGGGGTCATCAGCGGCAATTATGGCTGAGATCAGGGCGATGCCGTGGGAACCGGCGGAAATCACCGTGCGGACATTCCCGCTGTTTATCCCGCCGATGGCAAAGAGCGGGATTCGCAGGAGAGGGGCCACCTCTCCTATGCTTTCAAGGCCGACCGGCTGGCCGTAAGCCGCCTTGGATGGGGTATAATAAACCGGACCGTAGGTAATGAAGTCCGCACCCATAGCCTGGGCCGCAACCGCGCTATCCCGGCCATGGCAGGATACGCCGATCAGTTTTTCACCTCCCAGGAGTTTTCTTGCCTGGGAAATGGGGATGCTCTTCTCCCCCAGATGGACGCCGTCCGCGTCAACCGCCAGGGCTATGTCAACGCGGTCGTTTATGAAGAGCATTGCGCCGTAGCTCGCTGTGAGGCTGCGCATCTCTTGTGCAAGTTGATAAAGCTCCCCACTCGGGAGTTCCTTTTCCCTGAGCTGCACCGCGTTAACTCCGCCTTTTAACGCCTCTTCGAGCACGGGCTTGAGTCCGCGCCCACTGCATAGCTTTCCGTCGGTGATCAGGTAGAGGTTAAATCCGATCCGGGGCGCACTTCCCTGTTCTTTCACGTAATCATACCTTCGATGGGGCTTGAGGCCGTGGCAAAGAGTTTTTTCGGAATCCGCCCGGAAAGGTAGGCAAGCCGGCCGGCCCTGACCGCCAGGTTCATCGCCTCGGCCATGGCAATCGGCTCTTTGGCCCCGGCGATCCCGGTGTTCATCAGGACACCGTCGCACCCCAGCTCCATGGCGATGGCGGCGTCCGAGGCGGTGCCGACCCCGGCGTCGACAATCACAGGCACCTTCACGGTGTCGAGGATGATGCGGATGGTGTACGGGTTCCTGATCCCCAGGCCGCTGCCGATGGGGGCGCCCAGGGGCATGACCGCCGCGCAGCCGATATCCTCCAGTTTTCTGCAGACAATCGGGTCGTCGGATGTGTAGGGGAGGACCGTAAAGCCCTCCTTTACCAGTATTTTGGCCGCCTTGAGAAGCTCCTCGTTGTCAGGAAAGAGAGTCCTCTCATCCCCCAGAACCTCCAGCTTGACGAAGTCCGAAAGACCCGCTTCCCTTGCCAGACGACAAGTGCGGACCGCCTCGTCGGCTGTATAGCACCCGGCTGTGTTGGGGAGGAGTGTGTACTTCTTCAGGTCGATATAATCGAGGAGGGACTCTTGGCTTCGGTCCGATATGTTCACCCGCCTGACAGCCACGGTGATGATCTCCGCGCCGGATGCCTCGATGGCCTTTACCATCTGCTCCATGCTCGCATATTTGCCGGTCCCCACCATGAGGCGGGAGTTGAACTCGCGACCGGCGATTATCAGTTTATCGGCAGATTTCTCCATAGTTGAATTCTCCTTTAAATAAGCCGGATAACCGGGTCATCAGCAAACGCTGGATGAGGGTTGAGGTTTTCCTTCAGCCTTCAGCCTGCCTCACTCATCCTCCTCCGACGAATTGGACGATCTCGACCTTGTCCCCTTCATTCAGCATCGTGGTGGCGTATTCCCCTTTCTCCAGGATATCCATATTCAATTCCACCGCCACCCTTCGCGGATCGATCCCGATCTCCACAAGATAACCCAGGACCGTTTTGGGGTCGGTGTCCTGCTCTTCTCCGTTGACTGTAATTTTCATATTAGCTCCTGAATTGGCACACGAAACACAAATGGCCGCGGAAAGCGGCCATGAATGGAAATACCCTGGATTACGCTTCCCTACGCCGGCATTATCCGGATCAGGTACAAAGGGTTGCCGGTCTCAAAGACCGGCTCTCAGCCGAAACTCCCCCAGCGATTTAAATCAATGTTTTCAGCGACAAAACGTGTCTGGAGACGATGTGTCGCTATGGGATTAACCTAGCAATATAGGCCGTCTCCTGTCAACCCTTTTCTTGGCGCTTTCCCATAACCTTCCGATAGATATATGTGTCCTGGCAATAACCCCGGAAAGCTACTTGACGATCTCCGCGTTTTCGATGAGCACATCGTACTTGTAGCCCATTCCGAAATCCTTGTCCTTCAGCAGGGTGCCGGTGACGGTAATGGTCTGCCCGTCGGCCGGCAGGGCTGTCATGGTGACTACCAGGTCGTGGTTTTTCTTGTCTGCACTACCGGTGCCGTCCTGGAGATGGATCCAGTTCCGCTGCATGATCCGCTGGGATACCTTGACGACCTTCCCTTTCACAACCACCTTTTTACCGTCCAGCTTTCCCTTCTGGGCAAACAGTTCCGCGACGGTATAGGCATTGGCTCCGGAGGCCTTGTCGATTTTGACGTTCTGCGCGGGCGCCATCGCCTCCTTGCTTCCCGGCATGGCCATCGGCTGGGGTTTGCCCTTTGCTCCCATTTTCGGGACAGGGCCGAGTGAAAAGATGATCCGGTCGAAGGTGCGGTCAAGGGTCTTGCTCTTGAAATTCTTGAACTCCTCGCCCGGAACTAGGCTTACCTTTTTCCCGACGCTGACCTTGGCCTTTGGGAAGGCGACCCAGATCTTTTTACCCTTTTTCTGCTGCAGGTGGACATAGGTATAACCGCCGCTATCCATGGTTTCCAGCACCTTGCCGGTAATAGGCGGGGTCTCCTGTGGGGCTGCTATGGAAGGATGCCCCGGTGGAAGGGGGGCGGCAGGCGCCGGCGCGGCTTTATCCGCGGCAGGCGCGGCAACCGGCAGGATCAGGATCAGGGCTGCGACAACAATAAGAAGATATTTCATTAGGGCTCCTGTAATCATCCTTTCCGGATGATATTGTAATGATGATTCTTTATAATGCAACCGAGCGACAGGTGTCAAACAGAAAGGTCAAGAGTTGCTCTTTTCCGGAATAGGGAAAGACGTATTTCAATCTTCCCGAATCGCAGCTGAAGGGGAGAAGCCTTGCTTAGCCTGTTTTTCCCGATCAGGATAAACAATAACCCGGATGCGGCAAAGAGCGCGCAGATCGTCCTGACCTTCGCACCATAACGTTATTTATACCAACTAAATCAGAGAAAGCCAGGCAATGGAAGGTCCGACAATTTAAGTTTTTCTCCAGATCAATTAATCAGAAAAATAAACGGCTTGTCCTAGTCAGGTATCCAGACTCTTGCTTACAATCTCATAGACATCCCGGGGCAGATTGGAAATTCCCTGAAGCCGTTTCAGTTCCTGACGCATGAGGGAGCCTCTTCCTTCTTCAAAGCGACGCCAGTTGGTCAAGGGGGTAAGGAGTCGTGCGGAAACCTGCGGATTGATGGGAATCAGCCGCAGCAATTGGTCTACAAGGAAATGATAGCCGGCGCCGCTTGGGTCGTGTAAGCGGGGCGGATTGTTCTGACAAAAGGCCCCCACCAGGGCGTAAAAACTGTTCGGGTTGGCAAGTTCAAATGCGGGGTGGTCCAAGAGCGCCCGGACCTCGTCCAGTGTATTGGGAAGGCTTGATGTAGCCTGGAGCATAAACCATTTGTCGACTACCTGGCGGTCATCCTGCCAACGCCGGTAGAAATCCGCCAGCGTTGGTAAACGCTCCGGGCAAGCGCTGGAAGCAAGCGGAGTCAGCGCACCGATGGTTTCGGTCATGTTGTCCGCCCTATGATACTGTTCGATGCACAGGTCGATGATGGCCTGCTCGCCGAGGGTCATCAGATAGGAGAGACAACGGTTGGCGAGACGCCGCTCGCCTGCCCTGCCATCGTCCGGGGCATAGGGAACTCTGCTCAGGCAGGTTTCGCGTATTGCCAGAATTTCATCCCTGAAGAGGGAAGCCAGGGTGCGGATGACGAATTGACGGACGACATGGATTGCCTCCGGGTCAATTACCGGCATGAGTTCGGCGATGTATTTCTCGGAAGGGAGCATGAGCATCTCGGCAAGGAAGGCACTATCCCTGTGCCCGCTTGTTAGCGTTAGCCTGAAAGAGTTTGCAAATGCCGGGTCCAGAGAAATTTCCTTTCCTTCCTGCCGGGCAGTGATCAGTCCGAGGATGAGCTGCGACGCCATTCTCTGACCGGCCTCCCAGCGGCAGAATGGGTCAGGCTCGTGGGCCATGAGCAAGGCCAGCTCCTCATGCCGGTAGGGGTAATCGAGCTTGACCGGCGCCGAGAAGTCTCGCAGGAGTGCCGGCACAGGCTCCCCGTTCAGCCCGATGAAACGGAACGTCTCTTCTTTTGAATGAAGTTGTATGACCCTTGTGTCGGGCCCCTTTTCGGACTCTCCGGCCAGAGTGAGCGGCATTTGCCGGCCATCTTTGCCAAGCAGTCCGACTGCCAGGGGGATCTGCAGCGGTTCCTTGTCCGGTTGACCGGGGGTCGGCGGACACAATTGGCGGATCGTCAGGGAATAAGTCCCGTCAGCCGGGTCGTAGTCCCCACTGGCGATGAGTTCAGGAGTGCCTGCCTGGCTGTACCAGAGGCTGAACTGGCTGAGCTCAGCGCCAACGGTATCGGCCATGGCCTGCACGAAGTCGTCGACCGTTACCGCTTGCCCGTCGTGTCTCGAGAAGTAGAGGTCCATCCCCCTGCGGAACTGCGACGGACCGAGGATGGTGCGTAGCATCCGGATGACCTCGGCGCCCTTGTTGTAGACGGTCGCCGTGTAAAAATTGTTGATT
>JBGQDJ010000026.1:0-13321 GCA_041495805.1 Geobacteraceae bacterium | reverse complement strand
TCTCCATCAAGAGCACCATGATTCTGACGCGCCTTCTTGCCTTCTCGCGGTTTACGGGGATCGTCATCATCGACACAAGGCCCGACCTGGACATTCTCACCATGAACGCGCTATATGCAGCCGACCGGGTCATCATTCCGGTCAAGGACATGCCGAGCCTTGAGAATTGCCGTAATATTTTCGACCTGTTCGACAAGCAGGGTTACGACAAAAAAAGCCTTGCCCTCATCCCCTGCCTGGTCGATTCCAGGATCAAGTTCGACGGCCCGTTCTGCGACCAGAAAACCCTCCTCAAGGCGTACGCCATCAATCGCGGCTATCGCTGTTTCGACACCTATATCTCCAAGAGCCCCAAGGTGGAGAGCCTCAATACAAACCCGGACGGCCGCATCTACCCGATCCTCACCCACGCCCGCAACACCGATGTTTATGGCCAGTTCACCTCACTTGCGAAGACAATTCTAGAAGAATACCGGTCCACTCGTGAACCCCGCTCCATGCACGCCAGGCAATGGTTCCTCTCGGAGGAGGAAAGGGGTAAAGAGGCCTATCTGAGGAGACTCACCGGATTGAAGAAAACCTGTCCTCTCTGCGAACGGCCGCTTCTCCATGGAGATTCCGGCACCGCGGCCTTTTATTTCGAGACCTCCGACAGGGGTATATGCGGTTTCATAGAGGATGAGTGTTATCTTGGGCTGCTCATGTCCGAGATATACCGGGTGAACAGGGAGCTCGGAAGCGACGATCCGGCCTGGGGAGTGTTGAGGGATTCGTGCAGAAAATCATCATTTCTCTTCAGGCCGGTTGAAAACGGTAAAGGACCGATGGTGGAAGTGGCCAGTTTTGATCTTGAAGGGCTCCAGCTTCTGAAAAGGCTTTATCCACTGAGGGAATATAAAGGCGGGGTGCTGGGCGGGGAGCGGAGCAGGCTCTTTTCCTTCGTCTCGAAGTCAATGGAGACCGGCACCGGCAAACCGGGCAATGACTTCATCGTTGTCCATCCCGTTGATCCCCGGACCCCGGGGGCCATCCTCCGGGAGGAAAATTACCGGGAGTTTTCCAGGTTGAAGGATTACTTCGCCGGCCAGATGGAAAGCAGGCTTTCAGTCGCTGGTAGCTGGTAGCTGGTTGCTGGTTGCTGGTTGCTGGTCGCTGTCTTTACCTGACCAGGTCTGCCGCATAGACAAAGGTGATCCCCGATTTCCGCAGTTCCGGCAGCGTCGCGGCCAGTGCCTGGATCGTGGTTTTATGCGGGTGGCAGATGCCGATGACCGCACCTTTTCTACGGGCCATTGTGGCCAGTTGTTCAAGCTGCTCCCTGATAGCCTCCACATCCTGAACGTTGTCTATGAATACATTGCGGCTGGCGGTTTCAATCCCCATTTCCCTGGCAAGGGAATTTCCCACCGAATGGGGGGTTGTCTTGCTGTCGATGAAGAAGAGCCCCTTCCCCTTCAAAAAACCGAGAACGGTTCCCATCTTTGCCCTGTCTTCGGTGAACCGAGAACCCATGTGGTTGTTGGCGCCCTTCGCGTAGGGGACCTCCCGCAGGAAACCGTCCAGTCTTTTGCGAATCTCCTCATCGCTCTGGGAGAGAAGTAGGCCGTACCGTTCCATGCGCTGCCGGGGATAACCCTGCGGCTCCATGGGGATATGGATCATCAACTGGTACCCCCTGGCATGTGCGGCATCCGCCACCCCCTTCACATTCGCCAGGCCGGGAATTATGGAAAAGGTAAGGGGGAGCTTGATGGCCATAAGCTCATCCGCTTCCCTGACGCTGCTCCCCATATCATCAATAATGATCGCCACGGTCCCCGGACCAACCGCCCGCTTGCGCGGATGCACGGCTGGAGGGGGGAGAGTTGCAGTTGAGTAGGGTTGCTGTTCGACGCCGGTACGTTCCGTCCGCGCCGGCATTTTGTGACGCTCTTTCGTTACCGGTTTTTCCGGGACCGTATCCGGAACACTTTTTTTCAGTTTTTCCAGGAGGAAAAAAGCTGCAACAATCAGGGCAGCGACAATAAGAAGGGTGATAAGAGGCCGTTTCCCGGCCGGCGTTTTCTTTCTGGTTAGGGTTTTTTTCCGATTTTTTGCCAATTAACCTCTCCTTTTGGCGGAAGATATGCCATTTATAGCACAGCCCGCGGTTTCAGGAGAAGAAAATTATCCATCACTTCACCGTATACCAGAACTTGACACTCCTCGTTTTCCCGTCTTTCAACTTGAACTTCGCCATCACTCCATATTTCCCTTTCTTCGGCATGGTGAAGTCGGAGCCGAAGCCCCCCTCCATCCCCATCAGATCCTTCACCTGCTCCGATTTGTCAGGCCCTTGGACTTTCACCTTCACTTCACCCTCGCTCAACTTGCCGCCGCTCTTGGCGTCGGTGAATACCACCATGATGTGGTGTGTCTCCTTCATCCCCATCTCTTTCATCTTTGCCTTGATGTCGATGACGTTGAAGGTTGCCTTGACGCCGTCAACAACCTCCTCATGTGCCAGTTTCCCCATGACCATCATCCCCCCGCCATGATCCATCTTCATTGAGCCATGATCCATCGGCATATCTCCGTGTTCATGCTCCATTGCGGCAAATGAGGCCATGGGGGCCGAGAGGGCGAAGAGTGCCGCTGCGATAACCACTGCTGTTTTTTTCATTGGTAATTCTCCTTGTTTTGGTTTTTTCTCTAAAGTCCCCCTTTTGAAAGGGGGATTTAGGGGGATTTTGCATCGGCTGAAATCCCCCCTCGCCCCCCTTTACTAAAGGGGGGGAAAATGCGTCAATGCTTCATCCCCGAGTATTTCAGCCTTCCCTTCCTTAGATCCCGCACCTTCATCAGCACAAATATGACCGGCGTCATTATCAGGACGTGGATGGCCGAGGAAATCATCCCGCCGATCATCGGCGCCGCAATCGGCTTCATCACGTCCGCGCCGGTGCCTGTGGACCACATGATCGGAAGCAGACCCAGCAGGGCCACGGCCACGGTCATCAGCTTGGGCCGAAGGCGGAGCACCGCCCCCTCGAAGGTCGCGTCGTAAATATCCTGTTCCGTACAGGGGCCATTGGCCAGCTTTTTGTCCAAGGCCTCGTGCAGGTAGATGACCATCACCACCCCGGTCTCCACCGCTATCCCATAGAGGGCAATGAAACCTACCCAGACCGCGACCGAGAGATTGTAATCCAGGGCGTACACCAGGTAGACTCCGCCCACCAATGCAAAGGGGACCGAAAGCATGACCATGCTTGCTTCAAGCGCCGAATGGAAGGTGAAGAAGAGCAGGATGAAGATAATCAATATTCCTATTGGTACCAGTATCTGCAGGCGGGCCTTGGCGCGTATCTGGTTCTCCCACTGACCGGACCAGGCCACGTAATAGCCGGCGGGCAGTTTGAGCTCTTTCTCCAGCACCTGCTTGGCCTCGGTCACAAAGCCCCCCATGTCACGACCGCGGACATTAAGAAAGACCAGCGAACGCAGGAGTCCCCCCTCGCTGTTGATCTCCGGTGCTCCGGTGGAGACTTTCAGCCTGGTCACCAGCGACAGCGGCACCTGGGCCCCCTCCGAACCTGCGACAAGAATACGGCGGATGGCCGGGATACTGTCGCGATAGTCCCGCAGGTAGCGAATCCGGATCGGGAAGCGGTCGCGGCCTTCAACGGTGGTGGAAAGCATCTCCCCCCCAAGTGCGGTCTCGATGACGTCCTGGATGTCGCCCACATTCACGCCATAACGGGCGGCGGCCTCGCGGTCGATGTCGATGTCTATGTAATTGCCGCCTGTGACCCGTTCAGCCACCACGTCGGCTGCGCCCTTGATCGGCTTGAGAATGGCCTCGGCCTGAATCGCCAGATCCTTGAGCACATTCAGGTCATTTCCGAAGATCTTCACCCCCAGATCGGTGCGCACCCCGGTGGAGAGCATGTTGATCCGGTTGATGATCGGCTGGGTCCAGCCGTTGCGCACTCCGATCTGTTGAAGCTTGCCGTCCAGTTCGGCCACGATGTCGGCCTTTTTCATACCGGGCCGCCATTTGTCTTTAGGCTTGAGGATGATGATACTCTCGAACATGGAGACCGGCGCCGGGTCGGTGGAGGTTTCGGCCCTGCCGACCTTGCCGAGGACGTGCTCGACTTCGGGGACGCTCTTGATGATCGTGTCCTGCACCTGTATCAGCCGCTTGGCCTCGGTAATGGAGACATTGGGGAGCGTGACCGGCATGTAGAGGAGCGAACCTTCGTCCAGGGGGGGCATGAACTCGCTCCCCAGGCTCATGAAGAGCGGCACGGCAATGAGCATGGCCACGATGTTAAGGGCGATCGTGGTCTTTTTCCACACCAGCACCCAGCGGATCACCGGTGAATACAATTTGATGAAGAAGGTGGAAACCGGGTTGGCGCTCTCCGGCGGCATCTTGCCCCGCATGAAATAGTACATGAGGACCGGGACAAGGGTGATGGCGATCAGTGCGGAACCCATCATGGAAAAGGTCTTGGTGAAGGCCAAGGGGTGGAAGAGTTTACCTTCCTGCCCCTCCAGCAAGAAGACCGGCACAAAGGAGAGCACGATGATCGCCAGGGAGAAGAAGATCGCCCGTCCCACCTGTTTCGCGGAAGCGATGACCACCTCCAGCCTTTTTTCCGCCCGTTCTTCGGGCGGCATCTCGGAGAGGTGCCGGTAGCAGTTCTCCACCATGATCACGCCTGCGTCCACCAGCACGCCGATGGCTATGGCGATACCCCCCAGGGACATGATATTGGAGGTCACCCCCATCAGCTTCATGGTAATGAATGCGATCAGCACCGAGACCGGCAGGGTGAGGACGATCACCAGGGCGCTCTGGAAGTGGAGCAGGAATACCAGGATGACCAGCGAAACGACGATCGATTCCTCCAGCAGGTTTTTCTTCAGGGTATCGATGGCCCGTTGGATCAAGTCGGAGCGGTCATAGGAAACCATGATCTTCACTCCGGGGGGGAGTCCTTTCTCCAGTTCCTTGATCTTGACCTTTACCCGGTCAATGACATCCTTGGCGTTCTCGCCGTAACGCATGACCACGATGCCGCCAACCGCCTCTCCCTCGCCGTTCATATCCAGGAGCCCTCGCCGGATGGCTCCCCCCATCTGCACTGTGCCCAGATTCTTGAGGTAGATGGGGGTACCGCGCGCGTCGGCGCTGATGACTATATTCTCCAGGTCCGCCTTGGTCTTCACATAGCCCCGCCCTCGAATGAGGAACTCGGCATCAGCCTGTTCGATCAGCCTGCCGCCAACATCCTTGTTGGAGGCCTTGACCGCCTCCATGACCTTGCCCACCTTGATGTTGTAGGCGAATAGCTTGTTAGGGTCCAGGTCGATCTGGTACTCCCGCACCAGACCGCCGATGGAGGCGACTTCGGCCACACCCTGGACAGTGTTCAACTGGTAGCGCACAAACCAGTCCTGCAAGGTGCGCAGCTGCTCCAGGTCGTAGCCTTTTCCCTCAATCGTGTACCAGAAAACGTGCCCCACACCGGTGCCGTCAGGGCCGAGGGTCGGGACCACGCCGGGAGGGAGCAGTGATGCGGCATAGTTCAGGCGTTCCAGGACGCGGGTCCTGGCCCAGTAGATGTCGGCTTTGTCCTCGAAGATGACGTAGATCATGGAGAAGCCGAAGGCGGAGGAGGCCCGCACGGCGCGCACCTGCGGCAGCCCCTGGAGGTTGACCGCCAGGGGATAGGTCACCTGATCTTCCACCACCTGCGGCGAACGTCCGGGGTAGTCGGTGAAGACGATCACCTGGTTGTCGGAGAGGTCCGGGATGGCGTCAACCGGTGTATGATAGACCGACCAGAGCCCCCAGGCGATGATAAGGCCGAAGATCATCAGGACGATGACGCGGTTTCTGGCGGAATATTCGATAATTCGTTCGATCATTAAGAACCTGGGTTGCTAGTTGCTGGTCGCTAGTCGCTGGTCGCTAGTCGCTAGTCGCTGTTTTTCACATCTTCATGTCATCCATTTTCATGTCGTCCTTCTTCGCAGGAGGCGCCGGCTTCTGCGCACCCTTCTCATCCATCTTCATGCCGGGCATGTTTTCATGGCCACCGCCGCTACCCTTCAGCTGGGACTCGGAATCTATCATGTAGCCGCCGGATACCGCCACCATGTCGCCTGCCTTGAGGCCCGACAGAATCTGGGCATTGTCTTCGACCCGCTCGCCCACTTGCACGTCACGAGGTTCGAACATCCCCGGCGAGGTTTCCACCCAGACCACCTGGCGCTTGCCGGTATCGATGACCGCTGTCACCGGGACGACGATCCCCTTGACCAGCGGAACCCTGATTATCGCATTGACGAACATGTCGGGTTTCAATCTCTGGCCCGGGTTTGCCATCTCCACCCGTGCCTTGACGGTATGGGTCTTGGGATCGTGAAAAGGATAAACGAAACTGATCCTGCCGTTCGATGCGACGTTATGATCGGCCGAGGAGCGAATTTCCACCTGCTGGCCGACCCGTATGTAAGGGACGTCGTTTTCGAAGACATCTATCTCCACCCAGACCTTCGAAAGATCGGCGATATTGAAAAGCACATCTCCAGTATTGACGTACTGCCCCAGCTGAACCATTTTTTCGATGACGGTCCCGGAGAGCGGAGTGTAGATCGGGAGCCGGATGTTCGGCTTGCCGGCCTTTTCCAGTTCGGCGATCTGATACTCTTTCACCCCGAACAGCGTAAGCCGTTGCCTGGCAGATGCAACCAGCCCCTCGCCATTCTGGGAAATAGAGGAAATCGGGGAGTTTTTCAGTTGGTCTCGACTCTTTAACGCCAGGAGGTATTCCTGCTGGGTAGATACCAGGTCAGGCGAATAGAGCTCGGCTACCGGTTTCCCTTTCGATACGTACGCCCCGACGGTATTCACATTCAGCTTGTCGATGCGGCCGGCGACCCAGGCAGTGACCTTGGCCTGGCGCGACTGGTCGAACTGGACGATACCGACGGCGCTGATCTCCTTATTCAACGTGGTCTGTTTCGCCGCCACGGTGGCGACGTTGGCCATGACCCGCTGGGTTGGTGAGAGAGAGACATGTCCCAGCATCTCCGCCTCTTTTCCCTTCGGCTGTTCACCTCCGGCCTTCTTTACCGGCACCAGGGTCATTCCGCAGATGGGGCAGGCCCCCGGCTTATCCTTGATGATAAAGGGGTGCATCGGGCAGGTGTACTGGACAGGTCCCTGTGCCGCCTGCTCTCCCTGATGCGTCTCATGCGCACCCTTTGCGCGCCAGAGGTAGTACCCTCCGGCGGAAGCGGCGAGAACGATCAGAAGAATCAACGGAATCAGTACATTCTTTGATATTTTCATTTCATGCCTCAGAAAAGAATTTATGCCGTTAAACTTCAATGCCAATAGAAACGTCAATTTTTTGCAAGATCAAGGCTGTCGAGGGATTGCGCGGAGGCGTAGCAGCGCTACGCCGCATAAGTTATCCCGAAGACTTACGCAGAGATTGCGGAAAAGTGGCGTTTCTAAAGTTCCTTCCCCACCAGTGCCTCCAGCTGCGCCCTCTTCATCTGATAATCCGCCAGCGAATCGTAAAGTTCTCGCTCGTAGTTGAAGAGAGTCATCCGGCTGTCCAGCAAATTCAGGAAATCCACCTTGTTGACCCGGTAGCCGATGGTGGCCGACTCCAGCGACTGCCCGGCCTGGGGGATGATGCCGGTCCTGTAGAGCTCGACCAGCTTTCTCCTTCTCTCCAGTTGCGCCAGAAGCTCGGAGATACCGGAATTGATGCTGTTTTTCTGGACGTTCAACTCTTCCGTTGCCATGGTGATCTCGGCATTCGACTCGGCCACCATTGCCCGCCGCCGTGCCCTTTGCACCGACAGGTTGAAAGTGACGCCAAGGGAATACATATCGTCGCCGGAACTTCCCTCGAACCGTTCCCGTTGCATATATTCGAAGGCGACGTTGAAATCGGGATAAAACTCCTTCTCCGCCAGCTTATGCCCTGACTTCCCCTTTTCGATGAGCGCGTTCAGGCTCTTGAGCAGCGGACGGTTTTCGTATGCGATGTTCCGCAGTTCTTCGGGAGAAATCGCAATCGGTTTGATGTCGAAATCGGTAATCGCGCCGACCGGAGTTTCCGCCGGACGGTAGAGGAGGGCGTTGAGGCTTGCCTGAAGGCTCTTTCTCTGCTGCTCCAGAGTTATGCGCATATCAAGCAGCTTCGAGCGCTCGACCTGGGCCTTGAAGAGATCCTGCTGTACCCCCTGTCCAACGGAATACTTTGATTCGGTA
This sequence comes from Geobacteraceae bacterium, assembly GCA_041495805.1. Taxonomy (GTDB): domain Bacteria; phylum Desulfobacterota; class Desulfuromonadia; order Geobacterales; family Geobacteraceae; genus JBGQDJ01. The sequence continues at coordinate 5,034 of JBGQDJ010000026.1, read as the reverse complement.
ATAGTGACGAAGTCATCGAGGATCTTCAAGTTCTTATCCACGATCGCCAGCGACCTGTCGGTGAAATAGAGCTGGTAGTACGTTTCCGCAACCATCCTGCGCAGTTCCAGCTTACGCTCCTCCGCCTGCCATTTATAGGACTCGGCCTCCTTTGCCGCTACCTCTCCTTTCAGATCCCGCTTCCCCCAAAAAGGGAACTGCTGGCTTATCCCGATCACCTTCTGGGTCATGGGGTCCTTGCGGAAATTAACGGGATCCGTAAAGATGCCGTTCTGTATTTTCAGCATCAGCATCGGGTCATCGAAGGAGCGGGCCTGGGTAATCTTGTTCCTGAAAACCTGCCAGCGGGCTTCGGAGGCCTTAAGTTCAGGGTTGTCGGCAAGGGCGGTTGCGACCAGGCGGGAAAGGTCCTCGGCCTGCGGCATTTCCCCGGCCAGTACGGATTGCGGAAGAATCAATATAATCAGCGCAAACAGGTTTAAAAAGCGTGACATCATGGTAACTCCCTGCCGGTGAAGCAGCTAAAGGTATACGTTCGCGGCACACGGGTAAAGGTAAGTTCGTTCTTTACCTTTACCTTGCCCGCTTCTTTACAAAAGTTTAATTGATCCAGCAGGAAATGCAATTGCATAACCTATACGATTCTAGCATGGTTAGCAAACTCTTTCATTTCCCTGACAAACGCCAAAATGCATATTTCTGAGGCAACCAACTCCTCTGTCTCCGCAACATTCCACCCAAGGCGGCCTTCGCTGCGTTGCAACTGATGGCCCGGTCGGAGAACAGGCTTCAATGTTCCTTCAGATCAAGGGGAAACTCTTCATCCCCCTCCGCTGTTCTTGCCAGTTTATCGATAACCTTCCAACGGATTTTCACCGGCATACCCGCCTTGAATAGCGAAGGGGCTTTCGGCGTAAGGACTACAGCCGTCATGCTTGCTGATCTAGATAATTTGCAGCGATCTGGCGATAACATTTGCTTCCTTCAGGTTCTGCTCAAGCTTTTTGAGCTCATCAAGGACTGAACTGCTCACATATTTTCCCTTTATCTCCATTTGCAGATTCTGTATCCGCTGGTGAATTTGGCCAACGTACTTGGCGCAATTATTGATGAGCAATTCGCTCTCTTTCGCATTCTGGTCATTCATCGGAGCTTGCGAAGCGCCATGGTCCATCGATGCAGGCGCCCCTCCGTGATCATGCGCAAAAACCGCTGATCCCACGGCAAGCATCGATAACGCAATAAATGATATAATTATTTTCTTCATCTGCAATGGCCCCCATTTTTCCCATCAGATAAATTACCTGCTTCATGGCGCCACGGCCATTGTCATCAGTTTCGGTCGCAGCCGGCACACCCTATGTATCTCTTCTTGATTCCCGGTTCCATCCCGGTTTTTGCCATGAATTCCTCTTTGCTCAACACCTCAGATACTTTATTCCGGTACCCTGAGCCGGAGATAATGGCCGCAATTTCGTCTGGTCTGATCTTCTTCGAATCAAAGCCTACGATCACCCGGCTGCCACGTACGTCAACTTCTATCGAAGCTATCCCCCCTTTAGCCTGAAGGGCCTTTTCTAAATCGGCAACGCAGCCGCCGCAGGTGATGCCCGCTACCGCGAGTACCACCACATTGTCAGCGGTTGCGCCAAACCTGACGAAGAAAGGGAGCATTACCAGGATAACGAATACGAATATTATCAGAATTATATTTGTCGTTTTATTGTTCATCGCAATATTTTGATGAATGTTAGACATAAGGTTCGCATCATTCAGACCGGATACAAGGAATATGCCAGCGTCTAGCAGAATCATAACTGATCAATATTTATGATTTTATGCAGGGAGGTACGAAGTCCGGTTTGTTTGTAAGAAGAATATCCAACATGCAGTGTAGAAATGTCTACAGATGGGGAAGGCGACGACAGCGCACGGAAAACATGCAGAACGGGCCCGTCCAAAAGATTTTTGAAACAGGGCACAGGGGTCAAATCAACGTAGAGGGATACGCTTCCGAGTCTTGATACCGTTCGGCAGTTGCCAGCCATGTCTTGCGATCAATCGAGAGGAAAGTTTCAACCACTGCCGGGTCAAAATGACTGCCGCTCTGAATACCAGCCTTGCGCATTTTTTCATATTTCATCGGTGAGACAGAATAGAAGAATATTCTTCAGTCTGCCGAAGAATATTCTTCTATGGGGGTAATCCAGCCGTCCACTTTTCAGAATTTATGATGTGATTTTGCTTTGTTGGAGGTTTGGCGCGACCTATGCTTTATTTGGGTAAGATCAAAACGGACTTTCTAACAGTATAATCAGTATCATAATTTCCCGGTTTCCTTCGACGTACCCTGTTCATGGGGGTATGACGGTTTTATCACGTGGCATGGCCTTGAAACATTATCGCTTGCGGCTATACTGGTAAAGAGTTGAATAATATCGAAAATGAAACATTAAACTGAACCGGAAAACAGTCTTTTGATGAAGGGAAAATGAATTCTTATGAGAACGAGTATCGTAGCGGCCCTGATTACCGGACTTATTTCTTTTATATGCTTCCGGCAGGTCCCGGTTCACGCCCATATGGAGCACAGCGGAATGCACACTGACGAGCCAATGGCAGCGCAGCACCGGTTGATGGTCTTATACGCCCAGTCCCGGACTGAAATCAATGAATCACTGAAAAAAGGGGACGCTAGGGCTATTGAAGCCGAGACAAGGAAATTACTCTCGACAATTCCCGAACTCAAGAAGGTGAAGTCCCACAAAAATCGAAAAAGCCAAAAAGCCATGCGGCGGATCGCTGCCGCATTTGAGGCGGACCTGAAAACCACCGCGGCAAGAGCTGGAACGCGGGATTTTGCAGGGGCAAGGAAAGCTTTCAGAAATGCCGAGGAAAGATGTTCGGAGTGCCATGCCAAGTTTCGGGATTGAAATTCTCAGCGGAAAGGAGGTGAAGAAACCGGCACTGGATGCAGAAGATTGATTATCTCAAAAGAAAGGAGACGGAAATGAAAAAGATGATTCAGGTATTTGTGCTGATGCTCTTCGCGACAATGGCTGTATCTCCGTTGGCCGTATACGCCAAGGACAAGGTCAAGAGCGAAGTGGTCATGAAGGAAGGGAAAAAGGTCCATCTCTTCCACAGCGGGACAGCGGATGTGAAGAAGGATATCTGCCTGAAAGATGTGATCCCGGTCTTCAGAGAAACACCCGCCGGAAGCCACATGGATGTCAGGGAAGTCGGCAAGGTAAAGGTCCTTTCGTACGTCGGCGAGCACTATTTCGAGGCGGAAGTAGTAAACGGCGAGGTCAAGGTAGGTGACGTGGCGAAGAAAGACGGTGCCTACTGCCTGGTGCAGCCGGTCAAATAGGCATCCGACCAGGAACGGGAAACCCCGTCAATTATGGACAAACAGGTCCGGGCCAACGGCGTCCCGGATTTGTCCATTCCTCACGGCAGACCTCACCCGCAAGTAAGCCGATAGCCCCGACGCGGCCAATGTCCGAAAGTCCGGCCGGCCCCCTTTTATTCTCCATCCTGCCATTCCTTGAAGTTCTTGTTATCAAAGAGCATTCATCATTCAGCCGATATCGCTTCTCCCACGATTTGTAAAGTCCCTGGAATTGAACCATTCCGTCTGGTGAATTGAAGACGGAGGTCCCATTTTCATAAAGAACAGGTAAGTCTGAAGTCCGGTCACTGAATCTCTCACCTTAATTTGAACCACTCCAGTAGAAGATGTTCCAGCCCGGTGTTCCTTCAATGACGCGCTCGATTCTGGAAATGTTGCGGTTCACGTTCGGAGCCTTCGCGAGGGTCGCCGAAAGTTGCAAAGTTCTATCCGTGGTTGACATGTCGGCACTTTTGTCCTTGATGAAGGCCTTGTTCTCTTCCTGTGGCATGGTGACACCTCCTTTACTCACCGGCATCGAGAAAGACTCCGTCGATTGCGTCCAGGACCGCACGATCCTGGTACAGTTGACGGCTCATATCACGCAATGACTCCTCTGCCGCCTTGAGTTCATCGCCGAGCTCCGCAGTCGCCGCCTTCTGTGCTTCGGTTTCCCTTGGAGCGGTCGGGAGATAACTCCTGAGCGTCTCAACGGTGGTTTCCGCATACCCCAGATAATCCAGAACCCCCCTGAACCTTTGGGTCTTCTGCTTGACCTCTGCTCCTTTGACGAAATCGAGGTCTTTGCGTACAGTGCCGGGATCCGAAAATTCGTATGCTGAAAAAGGATAGGTTGGCGGCAGGAGACGAGCAAGGTTGTCGAGCCCGGCGAGGGCCTGTTGCGAGGCACTCTCCTTACGGCTCCTGAGATCCTCATACATGAAGGTAAGCGCGGACAGCCGGTAACTTTCATCCGCTGTGCCCTGATACGGCTCAAGCGTTATGGCTCCATCCAGCTGGGCAAGGGTTGAAATGGGCGCTCCCAAGCGTCCTCCCGTCAGAATCGGCATATCAAAGCCGACATACCCGATGACGAGCGGGCGCTCGAACGTCTCGGAAAAGCTCACGGATCGACTCGATGCAATGGCAAACTTCACTTTACCGCCGGGAATCTGATCGGATGCGATACGGTTGATGGCCGAAATGACGCTGGAATAGTTTTGCGTCACCGCGCTTTCCTTTGCCATGATCAAGTCGATGGGCCGGTCCGCGCCTCCCCTTGCCTCCCCGCCTGTGGTCTCGTCGTTGTTTATGGTTACGTTTACCCGGCCGGTCAGATAGACACGGTTTACCACGCGGAGGAAATGATTCTTGTCATCACGTGGCGCGTAGCTGCGCAGGAGTTTCCGGTTCCTGATCCCCCAGGAGCGCACCATTTTCTCGGCATGAAAAATATCGAGCCCAAAGGTGTAGGTATCGGCAATGGTTACCGACCCTGAGGCACTCCCCGCATGCATGAGCCCGAGGGCAACCGGAACACCCTCGACCGGAAATGCCAGGTTCAGCCCGGAGCCGGTCGTGACCGAGAACTGATAGGTGGGGAATCCGGCGTGGGGCGCAGCCTTCCAGTTCAGCTCTCC